>NZ_JBIAGC010000008.1:32361-196494 GCF_042869595.1 Streptomyces sp. NPDC006879 | reverse complement strand
GTTTGGTGTTGGTTTTGGTTTGTGTTTGGGGGTGTTGGGGGCGCGGGGGGGGGGGGGGCCGCCGCGCCCCCCCGCCCCCCCCCGCCGCCGCCCCGGCCGCCCCCCCCCCCCCCCCCCCCCCCCCCCCCCCCGCCGCTCTTTCGAGCACGGGCTGCAGTTCAGCTCCAGCCGTAGCGTTCCCGCAGGCGCGCGACCACGCGATCAAAACGACCCCGGTCCAGGGCACAGGCCTCGCGCCGCATCCCGGCTTGGTGCAGGCGCAGTACCCGGTCGAGGTCCACCCAGGACTCGCGGCCCGCGCCGTCCCAGCGGCCGGTGCCGATGGCGACCCACTCGTGGTCCCCGTCGTGTTCCTTACTGGAGAGCTGTACGGCGAGCAGGGTGCCGCTCGACTCGCGGGCCACCACGAGGACCGGCCGGTCCTTGCCCCGCCCGTCGTTCTCCTCGAAGGGAACCCAGGTCCAGACGATCTCCCCCGGGTCCGGATCGCCGTCGGGGTCGGGGGCGTAGGAGGTGCGCACCGGGCCGATCGCATGCGGGTCGGCTTCCGTCGTCGCGCTGGGGCCCGAGCTGCCGGGCAGGTCGGCCTGGCCGTTGGTCTGGTTGAGAGAGGTAGTCACCGGTGTCACGTTACGGCCTGCTGCATCGTTCAGCGGCGGCGGTCGGCCGCGGAGCCCGGTCGATTCCCGTTCTGCCGGCTCCGATCGACGCCGGTGCAGCCGCACGGGAGGCCGGTACGCCGGTCGCCGAAGCGGATCCGTGGGCAACCGGCGCACGCTTGGTCGGTCCGCGTCTTGTGTCAGGTCGTGCGGTCCGCCTCGAACTCCGGCTGCGGGCCGCTGCCACCAGCTGACGTCCAGGCGTCTTGCCGGGGGGCCGTCGGCCAGTGCTCGTACCAGCGCTGGTCCGCCTCCAGTTGCGCTGCCAGAGAGATCAGCAGAGGCTCGCTGTGGGCGGGGCCGAGCAGTTGGGCGCCGAGCGGAAGGCCCTTCGGCGACCACCCGGCCGGCACGTTCACCCCGGGCCAGCCCAGTACGTTCCAGGCCCAGGCGTAGGGGCAGGCGGCGATCATGGCACGGTCCGTCTGGAGGCCACTGAGCCCCGACAGGGAACCGATCGGTGGCGGGGGAGCGGCGGTGGTGGGGGTGAGGACCACGTCGAATCGATCGAATATCTCCCCGATCCGTCGCCGTAGTTGTCCCTCAGCGCGCCGAGCCAGCCGCAACGGGGCGCCGCCCAGTGCCCGGCCCATCCGTGCCGCCTCCTGGGTGCGCGGATCCAGGAGCGTTGGATCGGGAACCCGGGCCACCCAGTCGCGCACTCCGGTCGTCGCCCGCGGTACGAAGGACAGGCCGATCTGCCCGTAGCGCGGATCTGCGGGCAGCACTTCGTGCCCGAGTGCTTCCAACCGTTCCGCGAGCCCTTCCACGGCCGCTCGCACCTGAGGGTCCAGGGTCTTGACGGAGGCGGTGAACGGCATTCGCAGCGACAGGGCCACGCGTAGCCGGCGTGGTGTACGGCGGGCGGCGGCAGTTGCGTCGATGTGCCCCGGCCGGTATCTCTCCGCGTGGTGTTGACCGCTGGCCGCGTCGAGCAGCAGGGCGGCGTCCTCCACCGTGCGGGCCAGCACGCCGTTGACCGTGATCCCGTGGAAGGCCTCCGCCTCCGGCCAGGTGGAGATCCTCCCGCGTTGCGGTTTGATGCCCACCAGGTGGGTCCAGGCGGCGGGGATGCGGATCGAACCGGCCCCGTCTGATCCGAGGGCGGCGGGTATGAGACCCGCCGCCACGGCCGCCGCCGAACCGCCTGAGGAACCACCTGGGGAGTGGCCCAGGTGCCAGGGGTTGCGAGTGGCACCGAAGGCGGGACCCTCGGTGACGGGCCACTGCCCGAGTTCGGGCGTGTTGGTCTTGCCGACGATGACCGCCCCGGCGGCACGCAGCCGGCGTACGGCTTCACTGTCCGAGGTCTTGGGCGGGAAGTTCCCGGGGCAGCCGAAGGCGGTGGGCTCTCCGGCGAGATCCATGTCGTCCTTGATCGCCAACGGCACTCCGAGGAGCGGCAGGCGCTCGCCTGCCGCGAGTCTCCGGTCGGCCGCTTCGGCTTCGGCGAGTGCGGCCTCCGGTCGAAGGATGCGGAAGGCGTTGAGGTGTGGCTGGGCGGCTTCGACGCGCTCCAGGGCGGCCAGCGTTTCCTGGCGCGCGGAGGTCCGTCCCTCGGCCAACGCCCGGACGGTATCGACCAGTCCGGCGGATCGTCCTGCTGGTGGGTGCGGCACCAGACCTCCCCTTTCCCGGCCCGGGCAACCTCGCATTGTTACCCGCAGGTAGGAGAGGGTAGCCGAGGGCTCGGTCTCACGTTCGGATTTCGCGCGAAACGTCCGGCGGTCCGGCCCCGGCACCGCCCGTCGCGTGATGTTGCGGAGCTCAGCCAGACTCCTGCGTGCGATGTCTCGTGTCACTGACGCGCGTCAGTGATGAAGACCAAACGTTTCAGGCCATCCGCTGGATCTCCGTACGGACCGGTCTGGAAAGATGCCCACGCAATGTCACAGTCACCGAAGCCGCCGGCCGCCCCCTCAGCGCCGACCAGCGCGGACGTCGCCCGCCTGGCAGGCGTCTCCCGCGCCACCGTCTCCTACGTCCTCAACAACGCCGCGGCCGTAAGGATCAGCGAGCCCACCCGCCGCAAGGTCCGAGAGGCCGCCGAGGAACTGGGCTACGTCCCGCACGCCGCCGCCCGCTCCCTGAGAGCCGGCCACACCAAGATCGTGCTCCTGCCCACCTCGAACATCCCCGTCGGGCCCCTCTACAGCCGGTTCCTCAGCGAGCTCCAAGGAGCCCTGCGCCATCTGGACTACACGGTCGTCCAGTACGGCAGCATCGGACTCCGTGGCGACCAGGCGGCAAGGGCATGGGCCGAGCTGCGCCCCGTCGCGGTGATCTCCTTCGGCGAGATCACCCTGTCCGCACGGAACGTGGCCACCCTCAAGCGGGCCGGAGCCCGTGCGGTGATCACCGTGGGGCCGAGTCCGGTGCCCGGAGCGCACGCACTGGTCATGAACCAGCAGGAGGTCGGAGCCTGCGCCGGAAAACACCTGGCCGCGCGCGGCTGCCGACGCATCGGCGTCGTGATGCCCGGCGAGGCAGGCCTGGAGCTGTTCTCCGTCCCACGATTGGACGGAGTACGCCGCACAGCAGGACCCCTCGGCGCCGAGGTGCTGCCCCTCCCGCTCGACTACACCGAGGAGTCGGCCGCCGCCCTGGCCGCTCGCTGGCCGGACCTGCGGGTCGATGGAGTCTTCGCCTACAACGACGAATACGCCATGCTCCTCATGAGCGCACTCAAGGACGCCGGCGTCGAGGTCCCCGGCCATAGCGCCGTCGTCGGCGCGGACGACCTGGTCGTCGGCCGACTCCTGCGCCCCCGGCTGAGTACCGTACAGATCGGCCTGCCCTCCGGTGACCACCTCGCCGCCATGGTCGACCGGGTCGTGCGGGAGCAGCCCGAGACCCCCGAGTGCCACGACGTGATGACCACCCGACTGCTGCGACGCGAATCCAGCTGAGCCCGACCCGGCCCCGGCCGGGCGTTGACAGGCCGGGGTCGCCGACGGAGACTGCGGGCGCGCCGTACCCGGCGCGCGTCCGCGGCGGGGTACCGCCGCGACGGCCACGGATTCGCCCAGGAGAGACCCCGATGAGCATCCGCGACGTCTACATCGTCGACGCCGTCCGCACCCCGATCGGCAAATTCGCCGGGGCCTACGCAAACGTCCGTCCCGACGACCTGGCCGCGCATGTCGTGCGTGCCCTGGTCGACCGCACTCCCGACCTGGATCCCGCACGGATCGACGACGTCGTCTTCGGTGACGCCAACGGAGCGGGCGAGGACAATCGCGACGTCGCCCGGATGGCCGTCCTGCTCGCCGGGCTACCGACCAGCGTGCCCGGAGTCACCGTCAACCGGCTGTGTGGATCCGGCCTCGAAGCCGTCATCCAGGCCTCGCGGGCCATCGCCCTCGGGGACTGCAGTGTCGCCGTCGCCGGTGGCGTCGAATCCATGACCCGCGCCCCCTGGGTGCTGCCCAAACCCGAGCGGGGTTTCGCCCCGGGCCACCAGGAGCTGTACTCCACGACCCTCGGCTGGCGGATGACCAATGCCCGGATGTCACCGCAGTGGACCGTCTCACTTGGCGAGGGTGCCGAACTCGTGGCGGACCGGCACGGCATCACCCGGCAGGAACAGGACGCCTACGCGCTGGAGAGCCACCGCAAGGCGGCGAAGGCCTGGGCCGACGGGCTGTACACCCCGGAGGTACTGGCTTACCCCGGAGTCGAGATGGAGCGCGACGAAAGCATCCGGGAGGGATCCACCCCAGAGGCCATGGCCAAGCTGAAGCCGGTCTTCCGGCCGATGGGGGGTACCGTCACGGCGGGCAACTCCTCTCCGCTCAACGACGGCGCCGCCGCCCTCCTCCTCGTCGACGAGGAGGGGCTGCGCGCCACCGGTCGTGAACCGCTGGCCCGGATCCGGGCCAGCGCGGTGACCGGAATCGAGCCGCACCTGTTCGGCTTGGGCCCGGTGGAAGCGGTACGGCGCGCCCTGACCAAGGCCGGGCGGGACCTCGCGGACCTGACCACCTTCGAGCTCAACGAGGCCTTCGCCGCCCAGGCCTTGGGATGCCTGGCCGAGTGGCCGGAACTCGACCCCGAGGTGGTCAACCCGCGAGGCGGCGCCATCGCGCTGGGACATCCGTTGGGTGCTTCCGGAGCCCGGCTGGCAGGTGCCGTCGCCCACCAACTGGCCGCAGCAGGATCCGGCACCGGCCTCGCCGCCCTGTGTATCGGAGTCGGTCAGGGCATCGCCCTGGTACTGGAACGTTGACCTGGGTAGGAGCGCACAGGAATAGCCGTCCCGGCGGAGCCGTTCACAGCAGTGACCGCCCGCCGGAGAGGCGCCGGACAGTATGAGAGACGAAGGACGGCACACATGGCAACCATCGAGTTGACCAAGGAAAACTTCGACCAGATCGTTTCGGAGAACGGGTTCGTCCTGATCGACTTCTGGGCGCAGTGGTGCGGTCCGTGCCGAGGTTTCGCGCCCGTCTACGAACGTGCCTCCGAACAGAACCCGGACCTCGTCTTCGGCAAGGTCGACACCGAGGCCCAGCAGGAACTGGCCGCGGCCTTCCAGATCCAGTCCATTCCGACGCTGATGATCGTCCGGGACCAGGTGGCCGTCTTCGCCCAACCCGGCGCCCTTCCCGAGCCGATGCTGACCGAACTCATCGGCAAGGCCAGGGAGCTCGATATGGACGAGGTGCGCGCGAAGATCGCGGAGGCCGGCGCGGACGGGGGCTCCGGCGCAGACGCCTGACACGTAGCCGATCACGGCCGGTTCGCTCTGGCTCGGCGCGCCCTGTTCGCGTGAGACTGTGCGCATGACCGAACCCATGGAGTACGACGTCGTGGTGGTGGGCGGCGGACCGGCCGGAGAGAACGTCGTCGACCGCGCCCGTGCCGCTGGCCTGAGCTGCGCCCTGGTCGAGAGCGAACTGGTGGGTGGGGAGTGCTCGTACTGGGCCTGTGTCCCCAGCAAGGCCCTGCTGCGCCCCGCGTTGGCCCGCGCCGAGGCCCTGGCGGTGCCGGGTCTGCGGGCTTGCGTACCGCCGAGACCGGATGTCGAGGCGGTCTTCGCACACCGCGACTACTGGGTGTCCCACTGGAAGGACGAGGGGCAGCTCGGCTGGCTGGACGACATCGGCGCCCATCTCTACCGGGGGCACGGCAGGCTGTACGGGATCGGGAAGGTGACGGTCACCAGCCCGGAGGGGGAGCACCATGTGCTCTCCGCCCGACACGCGGTGGTGCTCGCCACCGGCAGCCGAGCGGTGATCCCGCAACTGCCCGGAATCGCCTCGGCGCATCCTTGGACCAGCCGGGAGGCGACCAGTTCACGGCGGGTACCGGACCGGTTGGTGATCGTCGGCGGTGGAGTGGTGGGGGTGGAGATGGCCACCGCCTGGCAGGCGCTCGGCTCGGCCGTCACCCTCTTGGTGCGGGGAGAGAGAGTGCTTCCCCGGATGGAGGACTTCGCCGGCGAGCTGGTGTTGGAAGCTCTGCGGGCCGCCGGGGCGGAGGTACGCACTGCAGTGGCAGTAGAGGCCGTCGTGCGTGATGGTGCTATGTCACCGGTGACAGTAGTCCTTGAAGGGGGCGAATCTATCGAAGCCGATGAGCTGCTGTTCGCCACCGGGCGGGCTCCGCGCACCGCGGACGTCGGCCTGGAGACGATCGGGCTGGAACCGGGCGGCTGGCTCGACGTCGACGACAGCTGCCAGGTGCTGGGCCACGACTGGCTCTACGCCGTGGGCGATGTCAACCACCGCGCACTGCTCACCCATCAGGGCAAGTACCAGGCCAGGATCGCCGGTGCGGCCATCGCCGCCCGAGCTGCCGGCTCCCCGGCAACGCCACAGCGATGGGGGCCCCATGCGGCGACCGCGGACACCGACGCGCTCCCGCAGGTGGTCTTCACCGACCCCGAGGTGGCGGCCGTCGGACCCACCCTGACCGAGGCGCGACGCGCGGGGCACCGGGTGCGTGCCGTGGACTACGACCTGGGGAAGGTCTCGGGCGCCGGTCTGTATGCCGACGGGTACCGCGGCCGGGCCCGGATGGTCGTCGACCTCGACCGAGAGGTCCTGCTGGGTGCCACGTTCGTAGGACCGGGCGTGAGTGAACTCCTCCACTCCGCCACCATCGCGGTCTCCGCCGAGGTCCCCCTCTCGCGACTGTGGCACGCGGTACCCGCCTTCCCCACCATCAGCGAGGTCTGGCTGCGACTCCTGGAGTCCTTCCGGGACGAATCCGCCCCGCACTGCCCGTAGCAGGCGTAGGAGGGACGGTGAGGCGCCGGCGGCGAGGCCCGCCGCCGGCCAGCCCACGAGCGGCGACGGAACCCTTGGGGATCTCCGGAGCCCCTGGCGCGCGGTGGTCCACCGCGGACGAAAGAAGCGCGTTCAGCTGCGCTTGGCCGCCCGTAGCACGACGAACTTCGAGTCGCCGGCGATCAGTTCACAGTTCCCGAAGAGCCGTCGCAGCTTGAGGTGATAGCCCAGGTGACGGTTGCCGATGATCCACAGCTCACCGCCAGGCCGCAGGGCGCGTCGAGCATCGCTGAACATCCGCCAGGCCGTGGTGTCCGTGGTCGCCTGATGCGAGTGGAACGGGGGATTGTTCACCACCAGGTCCACCGAGCCGGGTGCCACCGTCGCCAGGGCGTCCCCCACCAGGAACTCGACCCTGCGCCCGGGCGTCACGTTTGCCTCGTAGGTCGCCTTGGCTGAGGCCACCGCCTGGTACGACTCATCGGTGAACAGCAGCTCGGCCTCGGGGTTGGCGAGGGCGAGTGCGGTCCCCACCACGCCGTTGCCGCAGCCGAGGTCCACCACGCGCTCGTCGCCCCGACTGCGCGGGAGGTGGGCGAGGAGGAAGCGGGTGCCGATGTCCAACCGGTCCGCACAGAAGACGCCGGCATGCTGGGTGACGGTGACCCCGGCTGCGGCCGTGGCGTCCTCGCCCAGGGTGTACGTCCCGGGCCAGCGATTGCTCTGCCGGTGCACGTCACCTTGGGGACCTGCGGAGGGGGTGGGTGTACTGAAGACCAGTCGAGCCTTCTTGGCGGCCAAAGAGGTCCGCGTCGGCCCGAGGATGTCGGTGAAGAGCGTGAGCGTGGAGGTGTGGATCTCCTTGACCATCCCGGTGCCGATGATGACCGACCCTTCGTGGAGGGACGGCGCCAGCCGGTGTAGCTGGTCCTCCAGGAGGGCCAGGCTCTTGGGGACCCGAACGAGCAGGAGGTCGATCCGCGCCGGCGGCTCGTCCTGGGTACTGAGCAGTCGCGCCGCATCAGCAGGGTTGCCCGAACGCGCCAGGTTGGACCAGGTCGCCTGCTGGGTCAGGTAGGAGTCCGTGATCTGGGTGAGCTGCCCGGAGGTGGCGGAGGCCGTGCGGGCAGATGCAAGGGCCGTGACCAAAGCACCCCACCTGTCACCGAACACGGTGACGTGGCCCGTTGTGTCCACAGGTTGGACGGGTTCCCCCTCCGGGCCGGGATCGCCGGCCAGGCGCCGCAGCAGGTACTCGTCGGCGGCATCCCAGGCGCGCAGTCGATCTCGCGGGTCTTCTGGGAAGCGGGTCAGGCCGAATTCGCCCCAAGGCGTCGTGAAACGGTTCAGTGTGCTGCCAGTCATCGTGCAGTCAGGCTAGCCGAGCCGGGCCCGGACCCCGGCATGAGGCGCCCGTCGCGACGTCTCATGCCGGGTCCGGCCCCGGCTCGGCCATGGTCAGTGGGTCTGCGGCGCTTAAGCCTCCCCTTCGCCTCCGGGCACTGTCACCGTCGGACCCTCGCGGAAGGTACCCGTCATCGCGCCGGCGATCCGCAGGTGCGCAGCGGCCTCCGCCGCCCGGCCCTGGCGTTCCAGGGTGCGCCCCAGCATCAGCCGCGCGTAGTCCTCCACCGGCCAGCGCTCCAGGATGTCGCGGAGTTCGCGCTCGGCCCGACTCAACTGGGCCGAGTGGTAGTAGGCGCGCGCCAGCAGCAGGCGGGGGGCGAGCTGCTCGGGTGTTTCCGGGGCGAGGTTCGACAGGACACGGGCAGCCGCGGCGTACTCTCGCGCGTCGAAGAACAACTGGGCCCGCGCCCAGCGCTCGGCTGCCGTCCCGTGCTCGTAGTACGACGTCTGCCCGGTCATGGTGTGGTGTGCTCCCTCATATATGAAGTTGCAATGTCACCCCTGTAACACACCTAAGATGTTTAACATTCCACATCGCCGCGATGCGGCAGCCCCAGGGCACCGTCACGCGCCGGGGCTCGGGATCCGAGCTACTTGGCGGGCAGCGTGCCGGTGAAGTCCAGTGCCGCCGTGATCCAGTGGTCGAGAACGGGATCCTCGGCGAGCGGAGCCCCGCCGATCGTCAGCCACCCCCGCATGGGGTGCCCGGTGAAGTCCATCGGGCGGGCCTCCGGGCGGGCCAGCAGCTCTTCAGCGTGTTCGGGACCCACCCGCACGATGAGCTCTCCCTTGATCACGCCGACGGCCATATGGCCGTCGACGAGGAAGGAGAGCCCTCCGAACATCTGTTTCTCATCGAACTCCGCAACGCCCTCCAGCGCGGCGAGACGTGCCCTGATCCGCCGTGCCAGCCCTTCGTCGTAGGTCATGCCTCCACCTTCGCGCAGGATGCGCGGCGGCGCGGCTCGGACGGGAGTAGTGCGGCGTGCCCCGGGCCCTCCTTCAAGCGATCTCCGGTCGCGGACCGCGGCCGGGTGCGGTGTCACCACCCACCTGCCGGTCGAGCCGCCGGTACGGTGACGGTCCCCCTCCAGCGCCGGAGTGTGGGCGGCCCCCGGCCCCAACTGCGTGTTCTCAGGTGACCTCTCCCAGGAGACCCCGCCCGTCCGGCCCACCGATGAGGGCGGCGCTGTGCGGAGAGCGGGACTTGGCGCGGATGGCGGTCCGAGCCTGCTGCCCGGGCGGGTAGAGCAGGTCGTGCTGGTGCTGGGCTTCGCTCTCGGCGTCCGGACGCCGCACCAGAGTGAACCTCGGATCGCCGCTCTCGGTGAGCACGGTGACAAGGCGGAGATCCTCACACAAGCGGGCAGAGGTGAGTGAGCGCAACTGATCCCCACCCTCGTGCGGCACCACCAGGTACGTCCCGCCGTGGGTGTCCACCGGGGTCGTGCGCAGATCCTGACCGCGAAGGGCCTGCGTGGCTCGGCGGCGCTCGCCGGTGTCGTGGAAGCGCCAGACATCCCCGGATCCGTGCACGATCACGGCCGGGGCGGTGGGGCCGTCCGGGTCCACGAGGGTCCCTGTCCCCGTGTCGTTCTCCCAGGGGAAGGGCAGGCAGCGCAGCCGCACACCGGTGCGCTCCGCCCAGTCGATGGCGCTGTCGTGCACGACCTTCGCGCCGTACCAGGACATGAGACGCAACCCCTGGTAACCGATCCGGTCCAAGACCTGGGCGTTCGGCACCACATACGGGTCCGCCGTGCAGACGCCGGGCACGTCGGAGTAGATCTCGCAGTGGTCGACGCCCAGTGCGCCGGCGAGGGCGACCACCGAGAGGTCGGAGCTGTTCCGGCCGAGCATGACGGTCCGTCCGCCCGCTTCGGCGGCCTGCCCTCCGGGTACGACCACGGCTTGGCAACCGTCATCGTGTAACGCTGCGCGCAGCGGCGCCGGTTCGGCTCGACGCAGTCGTGCACGATCGGACACTCGGTCGGCGACGAGCCCGATATCCGGGGCCGAGAGTGGTCGAACGAAGACCCCTCGGGAGGCCAACGCCGTTGCCAGGAGCGCCACACTCACTGTCTCTCCGGTGGTCAGCAGCATGGCGGACGCGTCCGCGGGCGGCTCGTCGGACAGGGCGTCGAGGAACTGGCGCAGTCGGGTGGTGGTCCCGGACATCGCGCTGACCACGATGACCAGGGGGCGCCCCTCCCGGGTGAGGCGTTCGACGGCGTAGCGGGCCACTCGGGCGTAGCCGTCCAGTTCGACGAAGGCAGAACCCCCGAACTTCATCAGTACCGGGAGCCGGCCGGTCATCGTAACCACCCCTGGTGCTGGGCGAGTTCGACGATCTGTAGGGCGTTCAGGGCGGCGCCTACCCATAGGTTGTCGGCTACCACCCACAGCGCCACCGATCTCCGGTCCTGCGGATCGACCCGGATGCGGCCGATGTGGACCAGAGCGCGGTCCTCGGGTCGGGCGAAGACCGAGCGGGGCATGGGGTAGGAGGGGCTTTGCGAACGGAGGTAGGTCCGCAGGCCCGGTGCGGCGGCCAATGCCTCTTCCACCCCGCCTGTGGTGACCGATTCGCGTAGCTTGACGTGCACCGCTTCGCAGTGGCAGTGGAAGACCGGGACCCGCACGGCGGTGGCGCTGATCGACAGCTGCGGCAGACCGAGTATCTTGCGTGGCTCGCGGACGAGTTTACGCTCTTCGTGACTGAGCCCGCTCTCGTCCTGCAGGCCGATCTCGGGTATCAGGTTGAAGGGCAGCGGCTGCCCGAACCGACCACCGTCGGGCTGTGGTTGTGCCTCCGGCTCGGCCAACGCGCGCGCGGATCCGTCGGCGAGTTCGGCGAGCCCGCGCAGGCCGCCACCTGAAGCTGCCTGGTACGTCGCCACCACCACGCTCTCCAGGCCTGCCAGTTCGTGCAGGGGATGGAGCGCACGCACCAGTTGGATCGTCGAGCAGTTCGGGTTGGATACCAGATTGCTCTTCGGCCGCTGTGCGAGGGCTTCGGGATTCACCTGGGGGACCACGAGCGGGACGTCTGGCCGCATGCGGAAGGCGGAGCTGTTGTCGACGACCAGCACTCCGGCCGCCGCCAGCCGTTCGCCTTCACGCTGGCTCACCTCGGCGCCGGCGCACAGGACGGCGACGTCCACGGCCCCGGGGTCCAGGTCCTCGACGGCGACGAGTGGGGCCATGGGGACCGACAGTCCCCATTCGGCCCCCAGGTCGCGTCCGAGGCTACGCCGCGATGCCACCGGCACCACTCGCTCCACCGGTACGATCTTGTGGTCGAGCAGCGTGAGGCACTCCCTGCCGACGGCTCCGGTGGCACCGATGACCGCGATGCGTAACATGCATGTCCTTTCCGTGGGTGAGCCGGTGCGCAACGGGTGCCGTCCCCTCAGATCCGGGACGGCCCCCTGAACGCCCTCCGGTACGCGTTGGGTGTCGTGTTCAGTGAACGCACGAACTGGTGGCGCAGGGCTGCGGCGCTGGCGAAGCCGGTACGGACCGCCACGGTTTCCACGGTCTCGTCCGTGTTCTCCAACAGTCGCTGGGCGCTCAGCACGCGCTGTCCCAGCAGCCACCGGTAGGGGGTGGTGCCGGTCTCCATGCGGAAGCGGCGGGCGAAGGTGCGCGGCGACATGCATGCCCTGGCCGAAAGTAACTCCACTGTCAGCTCACGGTCGAGATTGAGCTCCATCCAGGCGAGCACGTCACGGACCCCGTCCTCGCGGTACTCCGCCACGGGCCGCTCGATGTACTGCGACTGGTCTCCGTCCCGGTGCGGCGGGACCACCATGCGGCGTGCGATGGCGTTGGTCACTTCGCTGCCCTGTAGTTTGCGCACCAGGTGGAGACAGGCGTCGATGCCGGCCGAGGTACCGGCCGAGGTGAAGATCGGGTCCTCGTCCACGTACAGCACGCTCGGTTCCACACAGGCTTTCGGGTAGCGCTCGGCGAGCGCCTGTGCGTACCGCCAGTGGGTGGTGCACCGGCGGCCGTCCAGCAGGCCCGCTGCGCCGAGGACGAAGGCGCCGACGCAGACGCTGAGCACCCGTGCGCCGCGGGCCACGGCCTGCCGCAGGGCCTCAAGGAGCGCGGGGGGAAACTCCCTGGTGTGAAAGTCGTCTCCCACCGGAATGGCGATGAGGTCGGCTTCTTCCAGGCGGTCGAGCCCGTAGGGCGTGCTGATGGTGAACCCCGGGACGGCTCGTACCGATGAGAACTCGGCCGCGACAAGTGCGAAATCGTAGGCGGGGAGCCCTTCGGACCGGCGGTCGATACCGAACACTTCGCAAACGACGCCGAGTTCGAAGGGGTGGACGTTGTCGAGCAGCACAGCGGCTACGTTCTTCAGCATGGGGCTCAATATGGCAGGGATTCGTTGTGCAACGACAGTCCATCCACTGTCCATCGGCCATGAACTCCCACACACTAAAGACATGCGTCATACAGGAGATCCCGGAGGGTCTGACCGCTCGTCCCACGGTTCTTCTGGGGCACTGCTGAAGGGCCGGACGATGCCCGGGCTTTCGCCTATCGTGACGACCCCACCGCGGATGCCGAACACTACGGCCTGAGTGCGATCGGAGGCTCCTATTTTTGAGAATAGTGCGGATAGGTGATTCTTGACGGTCTTCTCGGATATGCGTAGGAAGTTGGCCACCTGACGGTTCGACTTGCCTTGGGCGACCAGTACGAGTACCTCGCGCTCGCGTGGCGTGAGGAGGGCGAGCGCCTGCCGGTGGGCCGCGTCGAGCGGCCGGGAGGATGACGATCCCGAGGTGGGAGTCCGGTCGACGCCGCCGTGGTTGTATCGGGAGCGCGTGGGGACGGCCGGATCGACCAGCAGGCCCTCTATCATCCGCTCTTGGGCGTCGAGGGCGTTTTGGACCGCACTGAGTGCCACGTTGATGCGCTGGACGTTCTCCGCGAAGGCCGCAACTGGTTGCGCGGGCTGGCCGCAGGACTGACAGAAACTCCGGCCGCTGGAATCGGTGACCGGCCTCGATTCGACATGCTTCATGGGGTCATTTCCCCCTCGATAAATGGCGAGTTCCCGTATGGAGCGCGACCGTTTTGCACCGTGTGTATTCACGTAGCGCCTCGAAGCCCTTTTCCACACCTATGCCGGAGCTCCGGTAGCCTCCGAACGGCAGTTCCACCCCGCCGGCCGCGCTGTAGTTGTTGATGAAGACCTGTCCCACGCGTAGCCGCCGGGCTAGCCAGTGGGCAGTGCTCACGTCAGAGGTCCACACCCCGGCACTGAGGCCGTAGCTGGTGTGCTCCGCGAGTTCTACCGCATCTTCCAGGGAGGCGAAGGTCGATACGCACAGGACCGGGCCGAAAATCTCCTCGTTGAACACGCGGTGCGCCGGCGTAACCTGATCGAGGATCGTGGGCTCCACGTAGAAGCCGGTCTCGAACTCGTCCCCCTTGGGGAGGCCGCCCCCCGTGACCAGAACGCATTCGCGCCGTGCCTGATCGAGGTACTCCAGCACCCGCGCACGCTGTTTGGCGGAGATGAGGGGGCCCAGATCGGGGTCGGTGCTCCCGGGGCCGATCCGTAACCTGGCGAAATGAGAGGCCAGTTCGGTCACCAGTTCCTGGTGCACCGACTCGTGGACCAGCAGCCGACTCCCCGCCGAGCAGTTCTGGCCGGCGTGTTCCGTGATGGAGCCGACGATCAGTGGTACCGCCCGCTCGGCGTCGAAGTCTGGCAGTACGATATGTGGTGACTTGCCGCCGAGCTCCAAGGTGACGGTCACGATGTTCCGTGCCGCCGCGGTCATGACGGCCTCACCGACCTCCCTGGACCCGGTGAAGGCCAGGTGGTCGACGTCCGGGTGGGAGGTGAGGGCTGCACCGGCCTCCTCCCCATAGCCCGGAACCACGTTCAACACTCCGGCAGGAAGTCCCGCGGCCAAGGCGATCTCACCCAGCGCCAATGAGGTCAACGGTGCGTCCTCGGCGGGCTTGAGCACGCAGCAGTTCCCAGCCGCCAGTGCCGGGGCCAGGGTTCTGGCCGCCACCTGGAGGGGGTAGTTCCACGGAATGATGTGCCCGCACACGCCGTAGGGTTCACGGATGGTGAAGGCCAGTAGGTCCCGCTCGGGGAGAAAGGATTCGCCGCTCAGCGCCTCCACGGCGCCCGCATAGAACTCGAAGTAGCGTGCGGCGACGTCGACATCCGTGAACGACTGACTGATCGGCTTGCCTGTGTCACGGGTTTCCAGCGCTGCGAGTCTGGCTCGTTCGGCACCTATGCCCCGCGCAATGTCGCGGCAGATGCGGGCCCGTTCGGCGGGGGTGGTGAAGCGCCAGCTCTTCTCGTACGCGGACCGTGCCGCGCTCACCGCTTCCTCGACGTGAGCCGGACCGCAGCGTGCGACCCTGGCGAAGACGGCGGCGGTAGCGGGGTCGAGCACGTCGATCCACTGTTTCGTAGGGACTCTCTTCCCGTCGATGAGGGCCATCTCCAACGGCATCCTCGGTGATCCCGATGGTTTCCGTGCGCCTGATGTGTCCGGTGCATCGGATTCGCTCATGAGGACGTCAGCCTCCTTGATGCCTGACCTGTTGAGCCAGAGCTAAGTACTCAGCCAATCTCAATGCGCGTTGCTCAACCAGTCATGGAATCGGTCAGAATCCGCTTCAAGTCCTCGGGTGTGACGTTCCTGGGACAACACACCAGGAGGCGCTGCTGTTTGAGCGCTCCATCGACAAGCGCCGGGAGGTCCTTGCGGGAGTACCCGAAGTGAGCCAGGCCGGCCGGACCCGCGGTGTCCTTGACGATGCTCATCAAGGTGGCTGGCAGCACGTCAGCGCCCCCCGCCGTGCTGACGCCGTTGAGGTTGGCGCCGAGCAACTCGGCTGCCCGTAAGTGCCGTTCAGGGAAAGTGGGGTAGGTGAACTCGAAGGCGGCGGCAGCTGTGGCGATGACTGCGGAGCCGTGCGGCACCATCGCGTGGCCTGCAGGGTACCCCTCCGGACGGTAGTCACGGACCAGCCCGGCGATCGGGTACGCGCAGGCGTGCGGGATGTGGGTACCGGCATTGCCGAAGCCCATCCCGGCGAAGCAGGCCGCCTGGCTCATCGCCGTTCGGGCCTCCACGTCATACGGGTTCAGCACGGCTCTCGTGAGGTAGCGACCGACCAGTCGCAGCGCCTGTTCCGCCCAGATGTCACTGATCGGGTTCGCTCCCACGTACAGGGGGCGGTCCGCCGGGGAGGAGTACGCGGGGCGGCGGTCGTAGGGGCGGGCCGTGTACGACTCACAGGCATGGGTCAACACGTCGTAGCCGGAGGAGGCGGTCACGGCCGGGGGAAGGGTGAAGGTGTTCGCGGGATCGACGACGGCCAACGACGGGCGCAGCCGAATGTCGCTGATGCCCGTCTTCACTCGTAGGTCGGTTACGCCGAGTGCCACCATGGCCGTGCATTCACTGCCGCTGCCCGCGGTGGTCGGCACCGCGACCAGGGGCTTCAACGGGCCCGGTATGGGGGCGCCGGCGCCCACGGGTGCGTTGAAGTAGTCCCGTACCCCCCGACCGGGATGACTGAGCAACAGGTTCAGCGTCTTCGCCGTGTCGATGGAACTGCCCCCGCCCAGAGCGATGTAGCCATCCACTTCGAGGCGGGCCAGCTCCCGCGCGGCCTCTTCACAGCTCTGGTCGGTTGGTTCGACCGCGGACCTGTCGTAGACCGAGACCGATATCCCTTCCTGCTCAACCGACTTGGCCACCTGTGTGGGAAGCCCGAGAGCGGCGAGTGTCGGATCGGTGACCAGCAGGACCGAGCGGATGCCGGCCCGGGTCAGCTCGTATCCGATCTCCCGGGTGGCTCCGATACCGAACTTCAGCGGTGGCGCCTGCCAGCCGATGATCTTCTCGTGGTCAGGCATGTCGACGCCCGCTGACGCAACCGGCTCCACCGTTTGCCCTCGCTCTCGCAGGTGAACTTGGTGATCGACCAAGAACCACAGTTTCGATTAAGGTGCACCTTTTCGGTTGAAAGCCGCGCAGTTACTCTTCTGGTCGTTTCGTTACCGCTTGCGGCTGACTGGAGATCCACTGTAGTTCAGGATGCTTCGTCCCCGACATAGGACTGTGGTCCTATGCATGCGTCAAGGACCTATGGCCTATGTCTCCAATGCCTAAGGTTCCACGACGAGTTGAGACTCGACCTCCTTGACCCGCAGGGTGTCGGCGTCGACGGACTCCTGATCGGTTCCGCCGAGGATCACCCACCCCAAGCTAGTGAACAGGTCTTCCGTGCAGGGCACCACGTCCCCCGTGGCATACGGTGTCCCGAGCCGCTGGAACGTCTCCAACTCCCTTACCTGGTCGAGCACCTCGGCATTGCACAAGATCCCAGCCCGCGGGCTGGAGAGCCACACCACGCGTACCGGTCGGACGATCTCGTATCCGGGGGTGAAGGCGCCGTCCAGGTAGTGCCTGACCGTTCGGTCGATCTGGGAGTCCCCCGTTGCACACCTGGCCGCGTACTGCAGGCAACTGCCCGCCAACCGCGCGGCGATCTCGATCAGCCGCGGGCCCTCGTCCGTAAGCATGATCTCGGTGTGGGTCGCCCCGTTGCGCACCCCGACGGCCTCGGCTACCTGCCGTGCGTAGGAGGTGAGTTCCTGAGCGATCGGATCCTCGGGGCTCAGGTAGTCGAGCGCGTCATAGATTCCGATGCGGTCGTACTTCGCGGACTTGCTGTAGCGCGAGACCGAGACGACACCGAACTTCCCGTCGACCGAGTAGGTATCGACGATGTACTCGCTTCCGGGAGCGAACTCCTGCACCAAAACGGTGTCGTTGCTGATGTCAAAGCGGTTGACGGAGCCGAGGAGGCGATCGAAGTACGGGCGCCAGTCCTCGCCCGCGCCGACCTTGTGGACATCGTCAGTGCCGCCGCTGCGTCGGGGCTTGAGCACCAACGGCCAACCCTGGAGCTCGTTCTCGTCGATCCAGGTGGAGACCTCGCGTGGATCTGCCGTCGCGATCTGCCGCAGGTGGGGAATGCCCGCCGCGGCGACCACCTCGGCCATGGGCCATTTGTCCCGCCGGGCCTCGGACAGCTCCAGCACGTTGCCCGAGCCCGGCATCAGTTCCGCCACGAGCAGGTCGACCAACATCACCGCGGATTCGTTGCCCGGCACGATGGCGACGGGATCGTAGTCCTTGACGGTGCCCACGAGGTCGCTGAGGTTCCCGTTGAAACAGTGGGTGCGGTAGAAGGTGTCCGGCGACCAGGTGCGACGGTAGGAGTCGAGTGGACCGGGCGTGCTCAGCACGGCAACGGGTTCGATGCCGCGCTCCCGGAAGGCATTCGCGTACTCGGCCGCTCCGGAGTAGGGGTCGACGAGAATGACATGGCGTTGCATGGCTGGTCCCTTCTGTAGTCCTGCTCTGCTGATGGCTCGTAGGAGTCCGCCTCAGTTCTCGACCGCGGTGCGCTCCTTGTCGCCTCGGGTCGCCGAACGCTGTTCCACAGCGCCCGTTTCGGCCTCGGCCTTGCCCTGCGCGGGCCGTACTCCGAACCAGGCGGCGGCCACGGCAAGCAGGCCCACGGCTCCGCAGCCCAGCCAGAGCCCCTGCTCGTAGCGGTTCCAGAGCATCACGCCCAGGACGGGGCCCAGCGCCGTACCAAGGCCGTAGAGGGAGTTCGAGGCGCCCAGGTACCGTCCGCGCAACTCGGGCGGACCCGCCTGTGCCGGATAGGCGAAGAAGAGGGTGGGATAGCCGACGATCTCGCCCAACGACCAGACCAAGGTGGCGATCACCAAGGCGGCCAGGCCCAGGGGCAGGGCATACAGGCTCATGCCGATGCCGGTCAGTGCCACGCCGGCGATAACGGCGATCCTGGCCGGCCAGCGCTGCACCACCTTGGCCACGAGGAGCTCGCAGGTGATGACGAGGAAGCCGTTGAGCGCCACGAGGCTCGCGTAGACCGCCGTACTCATCCCGAGATGACGCACCGTCAGTGGCAGGGTCGACACGTATTGGATGTAGATCATCGAGCTGGCGAACATGGCCAACAGGAACAGCAGGTAGCGGCGGTCCGACAGCACAGTGAGGTAACTGGCCCTGCGCGCCGGCTGTTGGCCTTCCGTCATTGCCTCGGCCGTGCCTTGCGGGTCGATCGCGGACCCGGAGGGGTCCTGCCTGCGGGGCAAGGTGGTGGCGGCGACTGCTGCGAACACCAAGATGGCCACCGACTCGCCCCAGAAGAGGAAGTCCCAGGAGATCTGTACCAGTGCGGCTCCGAGGAGGGGTGCGGCGGTGGTGCCGAGATTGATGGCGAGCCGAACCATCGCGAAGATCATGACCTGGCGTTCCGCCGGGACGAGCTGGCTGATCATGCTGGTGGACGCCGGCCGGTACGCCTGGCTCAGCGCGCCACCCACCGCGATCACCACGAGGATGGCCGGGTAGCTCTCCAGGTAGAGCACCGTGGGCAGGAGGAGGGCCGAGGTCACCAGAGTCGACATGATCGTCAGTCGTGGCCCGATCCTGTCGGACATCCATCCGCCGGTCAGGACCCCCAGCACGGTGCCCGCACCGTACAGGCCGAGCGCACCGCCGGCCTGTGCCGCGGAGAATCCGCGCTGCGTCATGTACAACACCATGAAGACCTGGACGAATCCGCCGAGTCTGTTCACCGTCGTGCCGACGAGCAGGGACTTGACGGCCGTCGGTGCCTCTCGCCACACCTGTTTCACTCCGGCGTGAGCGGCTTTCGCCGGCTGTTCCGCATCTCCCGCTGTGGATGTATCGCTACTGGCCATACGATCACTTTGATGTGGAGATCGCAGGCGCAACAGTGGCAAGACTGACCGAGAACCACGAATAACTGCCACGCGTGGTGCAAAGGAGTGGCGCTCGCGTCCTCATCGTCGATCCGGGCGCCCACCGGGGGTGTCGAAGGCATCTTGAGGGCCGCCCTCAGCCGGAAAGCGGAGCTCAGGGCGCGGATGTCGACATGTCGGGGCCCGGCTGGTCACCCACCGCGGAAGGCTTCCAGTTCCGCCCGCTTCCGATCGCTGCCTGCGACGCGCCGAGAAGGTCGCAGGCGTGGGCCGCGGTGCTGGCCGAGGAGTGCCGGGCGCCTCGAATTCAAGCGCTGAGCCCATCGGCCCAGAAGTCCCTACAGGACCATCGTCCTATGGTGCCCACCACTGACGGGCGTCAGAGTTATGTCCACGGCGAGGCCCGGCCTCAGAGGCCATGACGGGAGTGAAAATGTCGGCAAGCATTTCCATCGACCCCGGACGCTTCAGCCAGTTCGGTGAGGCCATCGGCAGTACGTTCTGTCTGGTCACGAACCCTGAACTGGTTGACGAGATCGAGGTGGTGAAAACCGCCTCCTACGAACGCTTTCTCACCATTCCGATGGGAGAAGGTGACCGTTTCGAGGATCTTCTGGATAAGAGCATCCCGGAACCGTCACACGTTCTGGTCATCTCGCCCCACCGGTTCTTCGAGTCACCAGACCCCGCGCTGGTGGGTCAACGGAAGATAATGGGCATGGCGTGTAACTCGACGCCCACCACCATGGATGACATCCGACACTTCCTCGGGGTGATGGAGCGGACCTCGGCGGCCGAACAAGAGGCCTTCTGCGAGACGTTCTTCGAAATCGCAGAGGAGTCGGAGCATCTGGTCTACGCCGACCTCAAACACGGCACCCGAGCCGTCCTCGACCACCTTCAGGACGGCCTGGTGTGGAACCAGCAGGCCGGCCCCCTGGACTGGGGCGACCAGCAGATCGTGCCCTCCGGCGAAGTGAGCGTGCTGCCCGTCGAGATCCGGGAGTTCGGGGAGGACCTGAAGCTGCCGCTGGAGGGTGAGATCGTCCTACGGGGCTATCCGATCCTGCACAACGGAACTCCTTCCTTCTCCCGCGCTGACCAGGCGCGCATCCACTCCCAGCTCTGGGCGATGAAGGACAACGCCATCAAGGCCACGGTGGTGGACGGCAAGATCACCACTTTGGAGGCGCTGGACCCCGGGGCCGCACCGGCGGTCGCCATGCTGGAGCACATGTTCGCCGTGGACTCCCGCTATCGCATCGTGTGGGAGATCGGCCACGCACTCAACACCTCGCTGGACATCCTGCCCGGCAACCACGCCATGAACGAGGTGTACGGAGGCACCGAGGGTTGCCTGCACTACGGACTCGGTCTCACCCCGTACACGCAATACCACCTCGACATCATTTCGCCCGACACGCGCGTCCTGAGCAGCAACGGGCTGGCGCTGATCGGACATCCAGACCGCCCCACGGTGGAAAGGGTCGTCGCCGCTCCACAGACGGCGAAGGACCAGTGAACCCGGCGGGGTGAAAAGAAGCGACGACCCAACAGGAGGTGAAGGCCATGAAGAAGATCAAGGTGCAGAAGAACCGCAACTACCTGGGCACGCTGCTCGGCTGAGTACCTACCCGCGGCAGGGCGAAACAGCCCTGCCGCGGGGTCCCCGTCATCCCCGTGGTTTTCCTTGTCCCCGGTGAACCGAGTCTTCGTGTGAGGGAGCGCTCTCGTGCCGATGCCGTTGGAACTTACCGCTTCTTCCTTCGCCTCGTCCGGCATGTTCGGGGAGCCGTCCGACAGCTTCTGCCTCATCACCACGGAGGAAAGTGGCGGCTACCTCCACGTACAGTCCGAGCAGAACGGAAGATACGCGCGAGTGCTCTCTTTGTCGCTGCCCCCTGGGCAGAGCCTGGGAGAACTGCTGGCGCAGAGCGTGCCGCCTGAGGCCCATGTGCTGGCGGTCTGCCCCGGCCGGTTCCTTGACTCGCCGACACCGAGGCAACTCGGTCGGCGCAAGCTGGCCGTCATGCCCGCCGGGTCCACTCCGCTGGGTGCCGAGCAGATCCAGTACTACCTGCGCTCCGCGCTCCGCGTCGACCCGCAGCTGCAAGCACGCACCGCCGAAGACTTCTTCGAGCAGGTCGGGGCGAGCGCACGGTTGACCATCAGCGATGATTCCAGCGGGACCGAGGCCGAGTTCGACCACACGGTCGGGGAGTGCGTCTGGAACCAGCAGGCCGGCCCCCTGGAAGCAGGCGAACAACAGATCTTCCCCGCTGGCAAACTAAGCGTCACGGCCGACGAGATCACCACGTTTAGCCCGCACGCCCGACTCCTCGGTCTGAACGGGAAGTTGACGATGCACGGATGGCCCGTCGTGCACCGCCACGCCGACCCCGCTGACACGGCCGACCAGCAGAAGCTGTTCGATGCCCTCTCCGTGTTGGTTTCGCACCCCGTGACTTTGGATGTGGCGGCCGGGGTGGTCGAGGGGGTCACCCCGACGACACCCGGCGGCCGACCCGCCGCCGAGGCCCTCCAGCAGCTCCTCGAAGACGACCCGCGTTACCGGGTGGTCTGGGAACTCGGCTTCGGCATCAACGCCACCACCGAGGTCCTCCCGGCGAACTGCGGCCCCAACGAGGTCTACGGGGGCCCCGCCGGCTGCATCAACCTGGGACTGGGGATCACGCCCACCACACGGTTCGCCCTGGCCTTCCTCTGCCGGCGCAGTTCGCTGCTGACCTCGGACGGTGCCCCCGTGCTCGGTCAGCGCAAAGCGGTGCGCCGCGGGCGGATGCAGCGGACCTCCAGTGCGAGCTGCGGCTGCCATTGAGGCGACTCGCCACCAGTTACGAGCCAGCGGTTGCAACAGGAGGAAGCACGTCATGACGACCAACCCCGAACTGCGCAAACGAGTCGACGCCATCCTCGACTCCTACATCAAGGACTTCTACGAGACCGTCCCCTTCGCCCAGCACCAGAAGGAAGCAGCCGAACTCCACCTGGGCTACTACAAGCGGCACAACATCGAGACCATTCTGCGGCTGCGCCGCAAGCGGACCATCGACGCTCTCGCCATCAAGTACTTCACCAAGAAGGACCCCGTCCAGGCCAAGGCGTGGGCGCACTACACCGACGACGAGATGCTGCATGACCGGCTCTTCGCCGCCGACCTCGCCAAGGTCGGCGTCAGCAAGGAGGAGATCTACTCAACCGAGCCGCTGCTCTCCACCAAGCTCCTGACGGGCTACCTGCAGTACGGGATGGAGTTCGAGGACAGCCCCCTCGCGCTCATCACCAGCGTGTACTTCGTTGAGTACGTCACCACCCGTACCCAGCCGGAATGGCTGGACAACCTGGAGAACGTGCTGGGCCGGGAGCAGGTCAAGGGCGCCCGGGCGCATGTCAACACCGACCTCGACGACGACCACGACGACTTCGTCTGGCGGGTGATGGCCACCTTGGTCTCCGACGAGGAGGACGAGAAGAAGGTCGTCGAGCACCTCAGTCACATCTACTGGCTGTGGAAGCTCTACTTTGTGGAACTCCACCAACTCACCGTGCTCGGTCAGACGGACGGTCAGGTGCCCCTACCCACCTCGGCCAAGGCCTGAGCGGCAGCCCGATGCGCAACGCCCAGAGCGGGACGACCCGGTCAAGTTCAGGCGGCAGTGCCAGCGTGCTGACGCTGCCGTCCGGCCCGGACCTGCCGCCCGAGACCGAACAGTGGATCGTGGACGGTCTGGTCGAGGCCATGCCGGGGCTAAGGATGCGGGAACTGTTCACACAGCGCCGCGACATGCTGGCCGAGGCGGACTACGTCATCGCCGGAGTGGACCGGGGCCGAGCGGTGTCCCTACTCACCTCCCGGTGGGCTGGGCTTCCCTCCGGTAGGCAATGCCTGCACGTCATGGTCCAGTTCGTGGGAGACGACCACCGTGGCGGAGCCCTTTTCGGAAGCAGTTGGGCCGCCCACTTCGCCCGACTCCTGTCCGACGGACGCCCCTTCCCGGAAGTCATCGCACTCAAGACCTACAACCCCGTGGTCCACTGCGCGATGGCGGCATTCGGCGGCCATCCCGAGATCACCCTGTACCCGGACCTGGCTGGCAAGGACCAGTCCCGCACGGCGCTGGCGAGGGAGGTGGCCCACGCGCTCGCTCCCGGTGCGCCCTTCGATTCTGAGCTCGGCCTACTGGGCGGCATCGGACGCCCGGTGGACCTCTATCGGGAACGCCCCCGCAGCTACCTGCCCGAAACGAACGCCTACTTCGAAGCACACGCGGCCCCGGGCGACCGGGTGTTGTGCCTGCTGCACGTCCCCACCCGCGCGGGAGCGGACGCCATCCTCGCCGCCCTGGGCGTGCCGCTCCCGTCCGGGCGTCATTGAAACCGAGCGCGCACCGGCCGCACGGCCGCCTCCACACCCCAGGGCGCTCTCGAACTCCTGGGCGGGCGTACGACGTCAACGCCGCCTCGGGGCATTGCTGCAACGCCGTCGTGCGCCAAGTCGAGGACGCCCGTTCCGTCCTGCGAGCGAAGCCACTGGGACCGCGCGCCGCTGGAGGCGTCACAGGAGCGAGCTCGGGCCGAGCCCCACCCCGAAGACGATACGGAAGCGAGCAACGGCGATGGCCTACGCATTTCCTACCGACTACGCCCAGGCCCGTCAGGAGTTCCGCTACGCCGCGAGGGACGCCGGCGCGCGGATGCGCAGCTTCCTACTGCCCGGGCACCGCGGGCCCACAGGTGAGGAACTGCGCACCGACACCGCCTACCTCGGTCCCGCCACCCCGACGAGGCTCCTGGTGACGGTCTCCGGTACCCACGGCATCGAAGGCTTCTGCGGTTCGGCCTGTCAGACCCGCATCCTGCTGGGGGAGGGGGTGGCGCAGGCGGCGGCGGCCGAGGGCACCGGCGTGTTGTTGGTCCATGCGCTCAACCCCCATGGTTTCGCCTACCAGCGACGCGTGACGGAGGAGAACGTCGACCTCAACCGCAACTTCGTCGACCATCACCGTCCGCCCCACAACGACCCCTACGAGCGCGTACACGGCCAGCTCACCCCGCACCACCTCAACGCCTTCCGCACCCAGGAGCTGGCGGTAGCGCTGGGGCGACTGCGGGACGAGCTCGGCCCACAGGTACTACAGCAGGCGGTTACGCACGGTCAGTACCGGCACCCGGATGGCCTGTTCTACGGTGGAGAAGGCCCTTGCTGGTCCAACCGGGTCTTCCGGACCGTCGTCGAGGAACAGATCGAAGGCTCCGGAGCCACCCGCATCGGCTACATCGACCTGCATACCGGGCTCGGGGAACGCGGCTACGGGGAACCCATCTTCCGAGGGGGCCCAGACCGCGAAGCCCGTCACCGAGCGCGCCACTGGTACGGGACCGCGTTGACCGCATCTGAGGAGGGCACCTCCTCCTCCACGCCGATCGTCGGCAACACCGCGACCGCAGTCGCCGAAGGTCTGCGAGCCGATCGCGAACTCACGGCCATCACCTTGGAGTTCGGTACCCAACCGGGCCCTGAGGTACTGCTGGCCCTGTGTGCGGACAACTGGCTCCACCTGCGAGAGGATCCGGTCAAGGCCGTCCAGTCGGACCTCAAGTCGCTGATCCGTGCGGCCTTCAGCCCGGTCGAGGACCAGCAGTGGCGCGCCCAGGTGCTCCAGCGAGCCAGGGAGGTCTTCTCCCAGGCGCTCGCCGGCCTCAACTGCACGCACCAAGAAGAGAGGTGAAGCAGTTTCTGCCGGCCGCCAGCCCGATGCCAGTCCTCCAAGGTGCACCCGGGCCAACCGGTCCGGCTCAGCGCACCCGACCCCTGGGCTTGAGCGGGACGGGGGGCAGCTCCGGAGCAGCGAGCGGCGCGCCGTCATAGCCCTTCACCTCACCGAACCTGCTTCCCTCCGTCCAGTCCCGACGGGCTTCGGTGATCTCCTGCTGAGAGCGCCCGATGAAGTTCCACCACATGACGAGTTCCTCTTCGAAGGGTTCACCCCCCAACAGCATGAGAGCGGCGTCTGATGAGGCGCGCAGGGGGAGTTCAGGACGCCCGCAGCCCAGGTAGAGCATCGACCCGGGGAGGACCGGCACCCCGTCCACGTGCACCTCGCCGGACATCGACAGGACGGCGTACTCGAAGTCCGGTTCCAGCGGCAGACGTGCTTCGGCGCCTGCTGTCAGAGTGAGGTCGGCGCCGACGAGAGGGCTGTAGACGGAGCCGGGCGAGGTGGTCCCGTCCAGGGTTCCCAGGATCACCGTGGCCGTCAGGCCCGGGCCGAGCACACGGGGCAGGTCGGTGTGGTGTTGGAAATGAGGCTCCACGTTCCGGTGGGCCTGGGGAAGCGCCACCCACAGTTGTGCGCCGTGCAGAAGGCGGGCATGGCTCTTCGGGCTCTCCTCGGAGTGGCTGATGGCCCGTCCGGAGGTCATCAGACCCAGTTGGCGAGGGCGGATGACCTCTGAGCTGCCCGTGCTGTCGCGGTGCAGCACTTCGCCTTCGTGCAGCCAACTGACCGTCTGTAGTCCCATGTGGGGGTGCGGCGGCACTTGCATGCCCGGCTCGTCCGCGATGTCGTCCGGCCCGTAGTGGTCGACGAAGGCCCAGGCGCCGACCATCCGCCTCCCGAGGTTCGGCAGCAGCCTGCGGACTTCCGTGGACTCGCCCAGTGCGACGCGGCGAGGACTCAGCAGCTCGCGCACCGGCTCCGCGACGACGAAGCCACGGCCCCCGCACACGGTGGGCGTGGCCTGACGATCAAGATTGCTCATGGCGCCAACGTAGCTGCCACGCAGCCGCAACGGGAGGCACCAACGCGCCCCGCGCCGTCCGGGGGCGCCGACCGCCAGAGCCGCTCAGATGACCCGGTCGGCGCACCTGGTACGACCGCCAGGGCGTGTTGCGAAGGTAGCGCCGTCTGTCCGCGGGGCAGGCGGGGCATTCGCAACACGCCCGGGTGCCAACCGTGCGGGTGGGACCGGCGCAGTGTCCAGCCCCGTCATTGGTGGCATGCGAGCCGTGCAAGATCAGTCAGCTGCCGCAACGGGCCGAGCGCCCGCTTCCAGGAGCGCGGCGACCGTATCGGTATGGGGGCCGCGCATCGCCCAGTACAGGGCGGTGTTGCCCGTGCCGTGGTCTTCACGGAGGTTCGGGTCGGCACCGTGCCGCAGTAGCTCCTGCACCACTGCGGTGTGCCCCCAGCAGGCGGCACCGCACAAGGGCGTGCCCTCAGCTCCCCGACCGCTCTGCGCGTCGGGTGTGGCTCCCGCCGCCAACAGGCAGCGGACGTTGTCCGTGGCACCCTGGACCGCCGCCGCGTACAGCGGGGTGGTGCCGTCGCGGTCCGGTAGTTCGAGCTGGGCTCCTCGAAGCAGGAGGGCCCGGATCTCGGAAGGGGTGCCGGATGACGCAGCCGCGACCAGGAGGGTTGACAGCTTCTTGCGGCGCCTGCGGTTCATGCTGGTGGAGACTACGCGCCCGGCCGTGGGCCGGACCGTAGGGGGCGTCCCGCTGCGGGCACTGTGTCCCGGGCAGTGCTCTGCCGGCGCCGGCCGCCGTCGCCCCGCCCGGCCACGGCTGCGCCGGCCGTGGCCACCGTGCGGGCGAGGTCCCTGCGCACCTGGCCGAAGGGGAGTGCCCGCAGCGGTCCGCGCCGCCGGATCGCGGGCTGAGCACGGCGGGCACCTGCGAGTCCGGCTGCCCCGCCCATCCGGTCGGGTGTGCGATACATTGCCCTTCCTCCCACCACGACCAGCTACTTGCGGAGCGCGGCTTTCATGAACGACATCATCAACGGCCTGGGACGGGCCGCCTCCTACGGCGCTGTGGGCGTGGTCCTGCTCGTCCTTGGCATCGTCTTGGTGGATGCGCTCACCCCGGGCAAGCTCGGCCGGCAGATATGGCAGGAGCGCAATCGCAACGCCGCCGTCCTGCTCAGTTCCGCACTGTTGGGCGTGGGCGGCATCGTGTTCACCTCGATTTGGACGACCTACGAGGAGTTCGGCAAGGGGCTGCTCTCCACCGCCGCGTTCGGTCTTCTGTGCCTGGTGATGATGGCCCTGGCCTTCTGGGTGGTCGACATCGTCACACCGGGGAAGCTCGGAGCCACGCTCGTCGAGGACGAGTCGCATCCTGCCGTGTGGGTGACTGCCTCCTGCAACATCGCGGTCGCGGCCATCGTTTCGGCGTCCATCGCCTGACCGGGGCGCGGCCGGGCAAGGAACCCTGCCGGCACCGGGATGAGCCGGGTGCCGTCTCGGGCGCGTGAGAGTGAGTGGAGTCCGTGTCCGGGAATCTCAGGACGTGGGCTCCCAGGGGCTTCGATACCCACTTCGATCGAGCTGAGCGCTTCGACGACGGAGGGCCAAAGGCGGCTGCTACGTTCGGTAGCCCTGGTCGACGGAGACGAAGGCGGTTGTACTGTGACCCATCACGTACGAGGTGTCATCGCGCGCTCAAAGGACGCGCCGGTGGAGACGACCACGATCCTGGTCCCGGATCCCGGGCCGGGTGAGGCCCTCGTACAGGTCCAGGCGTGCGGGGTGTGCCATACCGATCTGCACTATCGACAAGGCGCGATCAACGACGAGTTCCCCTTTCTGCTCGGTCATGAGGCGGCCGGCGTGGTGGAAGCCGTCGGCCCGGAAGTCACCTCGGTGGGGCCCGGCGACTTCGTGGTCTTGAACTGGCGTGCCGTGTGCGGGAACTGTCGAGCCTGCCGGCGGGGACGGCCCTGGTACTGCTTCGCCACCCACAACGCCTCCCAGCCCATGACCCTGGAGGACGGCACGCCGCTCTCGCCCGCGCTGGGAATCGGGGCGTTCGCCCAGAAGACCCTGGTGGCCGCCGGGCAGTGCACCAAGGTGGACCCGGCGGCCTCGCCCGCCGCCGCAGGTCTCCTCGGCTGTGGCGTGATGGCGGGGCTGGGTGCCGCGCTCAACACCGCTGAGGTCGGACGAGGTGATTCGGTCGCCGTCATCGGCTGCGGCGGCGTGGGCAACGCGGCCGTGGCGGGTGCCCGACTGGCCGGAGCGGCCAAGATCATCGCTGTTGACCTCGACGACAAGAAGCTGGAGTGGGCACGCGGGTTGGGGGCCACGCACACAGTCAACGGTCGCAAGGATGACGTGGTCGAGGCGGTGCGGGCGCTGACGGACGGGAACGGTGCCGATGTGGTCATCGACGCCGTGGGGCGGCCGGAGACCTACCAGCAGGCGTTCTACGCACGAGACCTCGCCGGCACCGTGGTGCTGGTGGGTGTGCCCACACCGCAGATGCGCCTGGAACTACCGTTGCTGGACGTGTTCGGCCGCGGTGGGGCGCTGAAGTCGAGTTGGTACGGCGACTGCTTGCCCGAGCGCGACTTCCCCCAACTCATCGACCTCTACCTGCAAGGGCGTCTGGATCTGGACGCCTTCGTCTCCGAGAGGATCCGGCTCGATGACGTCGAGGCGGCGTTCGGTCGCATGGAGCGGGGCGAAGTCCTGCGTTCTGTAGTGGAGTTCTGAGAAGGCAGTGGACTTGCGGGTGCATGGGCCCCTGGCGTTGCGGCGGTAGGCGCCAGCTGCGACGCCAGGCGGCGCGCCGTGACATGTTGCACGCCAGGTTGGGATGTGAAATCGGCTGACGGCGGGCCACAGTCGCCAGCCCACCGTACCGAGTCCCGTGGAGCACCGTGAACCTCACCTACCGTCAGCCCGGCGTGGTTCTGACCGACCACCACTTCACCGTTCCGCTCGACCACACTGACCCCCAGGGCGAACAAATCGAGCTCTACGCCCGCGAAGCCCGCGCCGCAGAGAAGGACGCGAGTGCTCTGCCCTGGCTCCTCTACCTCGAAGGAGGGCCGGGCTTCGGGGCCCGCCGTTTCATCGGTCGCCAGGCCTGGCTCGACCGTGCCCTGCGCGATTACCGCGTCCTCTTCCTCGACCAGCGGGGAACGGGGCGCTCGACCCCGGCAAACCGCCAGACGCTACCGCCGCGCGGCGGGCCCGCCCGGCAAGCCGAGTATCTGACGCACTTCCGCGCCGACGCGATCGTCCGGGACTGCGAACTCATTCGGCCGACCGTCACTGGTGGCGGCCCCTGGACGGTATTGGGGCAGAGCTTCGGTGGGTTCTGCACCGTCCACTACCTCTGCGCCGCTCCCGAAGGCGTCGAAGCCGCCATGATCGCCGGCGGGCTGCCCTCGTTGGACGCCACGGCACCGGAAGTCTACCGGGCGGCGTTTTCGCGCATCGAGCGCAAGAACCAGGAGCACTACACGCGCTACCCCATGGACGTCGACCGTGCCCGCCAGATCGCCGAGTACATCGCCGAACGGCGCCCCGTGCTGAGCGGCGGCCACCCCCTGACCCTCGAAGCCTTCCAGTCCCTGGGGCTCATGCTCGGTACGGGAGAAGGCAGCCACCGCCTGCACCTCCTCCTGGAGGAGGCGTTCGTCCAGACGCCTGGCGGTCCGGTACTCGCTGACGCCTTCGAGGAGCAGGTGCGGGCCGAGCTCTCGTTCGCCGGGCACCCGCTGTACGCCCTGCTCCACGAGGCGATCTACGCCCAGGACCCGGCGAGTCCCACCGCATGGGCGGCCGAGGGCGTCCGAGCGGAGTACCCGCTCTTCGACGCCGTGAAGAGTCTCGCCGGAGACGGGCCCCTGCTCTTCAGCGGCGAGACGATCCATCCCTGGCACTTCACGACCGACCCGGCTCTCGTCCCACTGGCTGGAACGGCAGAACTGATCGCCCAACGCACCGGCTGGGGACCCCTGTACGACGCCCGGACCCTCGCTGCCTGTACCACCCCGGTGGCCGCCGTGGTGTACCACGATGACATGTACGTCGACACCGCCCACTCCCTGGCCACTGCCCGAGCCATCGGCGGGCTGCGCCTGTGGGTCACTGACGAGTACGAGCATGACGGCCTGCGCGCGAGCGGCACGCAGGTCCTGGACCGGCTGCTCAGCCTCGTGAGAGGCGAGGTCTGACGAGGGGGCAAGTGTTCGGCCGCGCTCAGGGGTGTCCCGCAGACCCGACGGGCGCACGAAGGCAGCTCCGACACCTCGCTGCCTCGTCGCAGACTCGAATGCGCCCGGTGCGAGGACGCCCGTGCGCCTCGCCAGGTACCGCAACTGATGCCGCACGCTGATCCACCACGGACCACGGGACAGCCGTTTGATGGTTCCGGTCGCCTATTGTGCGCATCATGACTGACCAACAGTTGGAACCCATGCCCAGCGACTGGAGGCGCGCCCTCGCCGTGGTCGCTCACCCCGACGACCTCGAGTACGGATGCGCCGCGGCGATCGCGGACTGGACGGACGGCGGTCGAGAGGTCGTCTACCTGCTCGCCAGCCGGGGCGAGGCGGGTATCGACACCATGGACCCGGTCACCTGCGCTCCGGTACGGGAGGCGGAGCAGCGCGCCAGCGCGGCCGTTGTCGGGGTCGACACCGTCGAGTTCCTGGACTACCGCGACGGTGTGATCGAGTACGGTCTGGACCTGCGTCGGGACATCGCAGCTGCGATCCGGCGGCACCGTCCCGAGTTGGTGATCACCCTGAACCACCGGGACACCTGGGGTGGCGTCGCCTGGAACACCCCGGACCACCGGGCCGTGGGGCGGGCCACCCTGGACGCCGCGGCCGACGCCGGGAACCGGTGGATCTTCCCCGAACTGGCCGAGCAGGGTCTGGACCCGTGGAACGGGGTGCGCTGGGTCGCCGTGTCCGGTTCCTCCTCGCCTACGCACGCAGCCGACGCCACGGCGGGACTGGAGCGTTCGGTGCTCTCCCTGCTGGAGCACCGTGCGTACATCGAGGTGCTGACAAAGGAGGATCCGGAGGCCTACGTACGGAACTTCCTGACGTCCAACGCCCACTCCGTGGCCGATCGCTTCGGAGGCAAGCCGGCGGTGCCCTTCGAACTCTTCCCCCGCTGATCTGACCCGGTGCCCCTGTCACATGGCCGGGCCGTCCTGGGGCGGGTGGATCCAGGTGTGGGCAGGGGCGTGGGCCCTGGCGGCTGTGCGTGCTGTCGGACGGATGTGGTCCAGGGGGCGCTCAGCCGCGTGCAGCACCCCGCGGCGCTGCTCCCGGGAAGGAACGAGGCTGTTCCGCTCGGGTGTGCGGTGGGCGCCGCCCTCCTCTGGTGCGCTCGACAAGCGACCGCTTAGTATGCGTCTCGGCACGGTCCGACGACGGCGGCTGGAGGCCCCCGGATGCAGGCATGGCGAGTGCACACGAACGGCGAACCGCGTGAGGTCATGCGGCTCGAACAGACACCAGATCCGGAGCCAGCCGCCGGAGAGGTACGGCTGAGGGTCCTGGCCGCCAACGTCAACTTCCCCGACGCGCTTCTGTGCCGTGGTCAGTACCAGCTCCGGCCACCCCTGCCCTTCACGCCGGGGGTGGAGATCTGCGGTGAGACCGAGGACGGTCGGCGTGTCATCGCCAACCCCCGTCTTCCGTTCGGCGGATTCGCCGAACACGTCACCGCCGAAGCGGCGGCGTTGCTGCCGGCACCCGAATCCCTCGATGACGCCGAGGCGGCTGCGCTCCACATCGGCTACCAGACCGGCTGGTTCGGACTGCACCGTCGGGCACACCTGGAAGCGGGCGAGAGCTTGCTGGTGCATGCCGCGGCCGGCGGCGTCGGCAGTGCCGCCGTGCAACTGGGCAAAGCCGCCGGGGCGACGGTCATCGGCGTGGTCGGGGGTGCGGAGAAGGCCGCGGTCGCAGCTGGTCTCGGCTGCGACCTGGTGATCGACCGGCGCACCGAAGACGTCGTCGCACGGGTGAAGGAGTTCACCGGGGGACGAGGCGTGGACGTGGCCTACGACCCCGTGGGCGGCGCCGCGTACACCCAGTCGGCGAAGAGCGTGGCCTTCGAGGGGCGCATCGTGGTCGTCGGCTTCGCCAGCGGCACGGTGCCCACCCCTGCCCTCAACCACGCCCTGGTGAAGAACTACTCGATCCTGGGGCTCCACTGGGGCCTGTACAACACCCACGACCCCGTGGCGGTCCGCGTCTGCCACGAGGAGTTGACCAAGCTGGCCGCGCAGGGGGCCCTACGACCTCTGGTGAGCGAACGCGTGCCGTTGGAAGGTGCAGCTGACGCGGTACAGCGGGTCGCGGACGGCCACAGCACAGGTCGGATCGTGGTCCTGCCCCCTCTGGGCGGCTCCCGTTGACCGCGCAGAACACCCTCGACGCGCAGGACCTGCGCCACCGCACCAAGGAGTTGCTGGTCGCTCATCCGCCAGCCAGGACGGATCGGGCCACCTTCCTCCAGGCCCGGTTCGACGCCGGACTCGCCTGGGTGCACTATCCGCGCGGTCTCGGGGGCCTCGGCGCCCCCCGCTCCCTCCAGCGGGTGGTCGACGCCGAACTCGAAGCTGCCGGAGCACCCGACAATGACCCCCGTCGGATCGGCATCGGGTTGGGGATGGCCGCACCCACCATCCTGGCCTATGGAACCGAGGAGCAGAAGCGACGCTTCCTGCGCCCGCTCTGGCTCGGGGAGGAGGTGTGGTGCCAGCTCTTCAGCGAGCCCGGGGCGGGTTCCGACCTGGCCGCTCTTGGCACCCGCGCGGTCTTGGAAGCGGACGTCTGCGGGGGCGACTGGATCGTGGACGGGCAGAAGGTCTGGACCTCGGGGGCCCATGCCGCGCAGTGGGCCATCCTTGTCGCCCGCACCCACCCCGAACTGCCCAAGCACCAGGGCATCACCTACTTCCTATGTGACATGTCAGACCCTGGTGTGGAAGTACGCCCGCTACGCCAGATCACCGGTGAGGCAGAGTTCAACGAGGTGTTCCTCACCGGCGTACGCATTCCCGACGCCCATCGACTGGGCGAAGTCGGGCAAGGGTGGCAGGTCGCTCGTACCACCTTGATGAACGAGAGGGTCTCCATCGGCGGGGCGCGCCTGCCGCGCGAGGGTGGGATGATCGCTTCCGTCGCCCGGACCTGGCGCGAACGCCCTGACCTGCGCAGCCACGATCTGCATCAGCGCTTGCTGACCCTCTGGGTGGAGGCGGAGGTCGCACGCCTGACCGCCGAGCGGCTGCGCCAGCAGCTCGCGGCCGGTCAACCCGGGCCCGAGGGCTCCGGCATGAAGCTCACCTTCGCCCGACTGAACCAGGAGATCAGCGGACTGGAGCTGGAACTGTGCGCCCAGGAAGGCCTGTTCTACGAGGACTGGACCATGCGCCGGCCTGAGGGCGTCGACTTCACCGGACGCGACCCCGCCTACCGCTACCTGCGCGCCAAAGGCAACTCCATCGAGGGCGGCACCTCGGAGATCCTCCTCAACATCGTCGCCGAGCGGGTCCTCGGCTTGCCGTCCGAACCCCGTGAAGACAAGGACGTTCCCTGGAAGGACCTGGCTCGTTGAACCGGAACCCGATGGCCGACACCACCGCGCCCGATGCCGCACCGGACCTCCTCTACTCCGAGACGGAGAACGAACTGCGCGCAGCTGTAAGGGCATTGCTGTCCGAGCGTGCTACTCCCGCCAAGATCCTCAGCCGCGTTGAGGGTGATCGCCCGCATGACCCGGCGTTGTGGCAAACCCTCGCTGTGGAGACCGGTACCGCCGGTCTCCTGGTGCCCGAGCAGTGGGGCGGCCAGGGGGCAACGCACCGGGAAGTCGCTGTCGTCCTGGAGGAACTCGGCCGAACCGTTGCTCCCACGCCGTACCTGACCTGCGCTGTCCTCGCAGCACAGATGCTCCTCGGCTGCGACAGCGCCCGCCCGGCCGTCGTGGGCCACCTAAGGGAGTTGGCCTCAGGCGAGTCGGTGCACGTCCCGGCCATCCCGCTGACGACCGCTCCCACCGCGGAGCCGAACCCGGTGGTGCGGGACCTCGGTGGCGGCGTACTGGAAGGCACCATCACGGGTGTGGCCGATGCGGTGGCCGCGGACGTGCTGCTGGTCCTCGCGGACAGCGGGCTCCACGCGGTGGCGGCTTCAGCCGCTGTGATCACCCCGCGGACCTCCCTTGACCTGACCCGACCGCTCGCCACCGTGCAATTGAAGGGGGCCCGGGGTGTGCTGCTGGCAGGACCACGGACCGGCCGCTCGGCGGTCTCGCGAGCCTTGCTGACGGGCTCCGGGCTCCTGGCCTCCGAACAACTCGGCCTGGCAGAGTGGTGCTTGGCTGAGACAGCTCTCTACAGCAAGCAGCGTCATCAGTTCAACCGGCCTGTCGGTTCCTTCCAGGCGGTCAAACACCGGTTGGCCCAGCTGTGGCTTGAGGTCGCTTCCGCTCGGGCAGCGGCGCGCAGCGCCGCGGACGCGCTGGCCACAGCCAGCCCCGGTGCGTCGCTCGCGGTCGCGGTCGCCCAGTCCTACTGCGCACAGGTGGCTGTTCACGCGGCAGAGGAGTGCATCCAACTGCACGGAGGCATCGCGATGACCTGGGAGCACCCTGCCCACCTCTACCTCAAGCGGGCGAAGGCCGATGTGCTTGCCCTGGGAGCGCCCGGCCGCCACCGGGAGACCGTGGCGGGCCTGATGGCACTACCCGCTCCATGAGCGGGGCACGCTCTTGGGGCTGCGCGCCCTTCGGGGTGTTAGTCCGGTCCCGTGGACAGGCGCCCCTCAGCTCCGCTGCAGTCCTCCTGCACGAAGGAGTTGGGCTTGGCCTGGCCTGATTCGCTGGCCCAGGCCGTCCCTTCAGGTCCCGGCCGGACCCGCGCGCCTGGAATAGCACGTGGCCGCGCTGTCGGCAGATCCAGGACCGACGAGCGAGCCCTCCGGCGCCTTCGGGTGCACGGCGCCGGAGGGCTCGGGCTGTCCTGCGAGCACAGCTGCGGGTTGCTTCTCCTGACGGGGGATGGGCAACAGTCGTCCCCCGGTTCGCGTCCCGATTCGTCAACTCGCAGCTGGTGTCTGGCAGGAGCGGGACTTCGTGCTCGAAAGCACCCCGGCCAGGACGTGCTCCTCAGGGCTGTCCCGCCGGGGGCTTGCTCCCCTGATGCGTGCAGCCCGAGTGCGTGACCGGCCGATTAGTACGGCACCCGTACCAGGAGCTGCTCCTGCCACAAGAGGAACGCAGCTCGTGGCGCTCAACGGTCAGGGGCTGGGGTCCGTCGGCAGGCATCTGAAGGTGCTCCGTGAGGCGCGGCTCGTCGAGCGTCGAAGGGCGGGGTGTTCGGTGCTCTACCACCGCACCGAAGTGGGCGAGCTCCTGGTGACGACCTCGGGCTGATTCCTCCCGATGGAGGGCAAGGCCGATCCATGCGGTTTAATTGCGACTAGTTTGCAATAGCGTTTGATTCGGGACAGCCCGCTGGCTCCCCAGGCTCCAAGGATGTGCACTGCATGACGGCCCGATCGGCAAGAGGGGCGGTCGCCACGGCGCTCGTCCTCGCACTCGTCACGAGCGCGGGGGCGTGTTCGCGCTCGGATGGGGGCGGTGCTGCGGCTGTTGGGGGTCGCAAGGACTCGGTGGTGGTGGGTATCGCCCATGAACCGGAAACCCTGAGTCCACTCCTTGGGTACGGCAAGGACGGCAACTCCAAGATCTTCGACGGCCTGTTGACCCGTGACGCGCAGATGAAGCTCCAGCCGGCCCTGGCGACGGCGTTGCCCCGGGTCTCGGCGGACAGGCTCACCTACACCTTCACGCTGCGTCGCGGTGTGAAGTTCAGCGACGGCGAGCCCTTCGGTGCCAAGGACGTCGTCTTCACCTACCGCACCATCTTGGACAAGGGCACGAACAATCCGTCGAAGACGGAACTCGACGCCGTCGAGCGCGTCGAGGCGCGGGGCGAGGGCGAGGTGGTCTTCACGCTCAAGTACCCGTACGCACCCTTCGCCGAGCGGACCGTGCTGCCCATCGCGCCCGAGCACATCGCCGCACGGCAGAACGTCAACAGCGGTGATTTCTCCACCAGACCGGTCGGCACCGGCCCCTACCTGCTGAGCACCTGGAGCAAGGGGGAGAAGCTGGGCTTCACTGCCAACCCCCACTACTGGCGAGGCGAGCCGGCGGTGCGGAAGTTCACCATGGCGGTCATCAAGGACGATGACGTGCGTGCCACCCGACTGCGTTCCGGCGAGCTCGACGGAGCCGTTCTGCCGCCCAATCTGGCGTCCGGGTTCCGTGGGCACGGCAGGGTGACGTACGCGGCGAAGTCCTTCGACTATCGGACGGTTACTCTCCCGACACACAACAAGGTCACTGGTGACATTGCAGTGCGAAAGGCGCTGGATGTGGCTGTGGACCGCCAGGCGATGGTCGACTCGATCCTCGAAGGAGCGGGCAAGCCCGCGTACGGTCCCGTTCCCACCGACAGCCCGTGGTTCACCCCCGGCACCGAGCGGACCCGTGATCTGGATGCGGCCAAGAGGATTCTGGACGCCGCCGGTTGGCAGCCCGGCAAGGACGGTGTGCGTGAACGAGACGGGCTGCGTGCCTCCTTCCCGCTCTGGTACCCCAGTGGTGACGAACTACGTCAGGACCATGCACTGGCCTACGCCTCGGACGCCAAGAAGGTGGGCATCGAGATCAGGACCGAGGCCGGTGCCTGGGAGGCCATCGAACCGCGGATGAGGACCGATGCCGTGCTGGCCGGCGGGGGATCACCGGCGGACCCGGACTTCGACCAGTACCAGTTGCTGACCACTACGACATCGTCCAACGCGAGCTCCAGAAGAACCCCGGGTACACCTTCCTCACTCATATCGACCATCTCTACGTCATGAACGACTCCTGGCGGGGCCTGACCACCCAGGTGGAACCACACGACCACGGCCTGGCAACCGGGCCGTGGTGGAACGTGGAGGACTGGCAGCCCGACCCCGAAGCCGCCGCGAAGACTATGCGGACGCCCGGGACATGACGCATCGCCTCCCCTGGGGGGCGATGGCACGGATGGCGGGGCGACGAACCCTGTTCGCCGCCCCTGTCCTCGTGGTCGTCACCTTCGGCGTGTTCGCCCTGGCCGCTCTGTCCCCCCTCGATCCCGTCAAGGCGTACGCAGGAGCCGCAGGGCTCAGCTCCTCACAAGCCGACCTCGATCAACTGCGTGTCAACCTCGGCCTGGACCAGCCCGTGATCAGACGGTGGCTGGGTTGGGTCAACGCTGCCGCGACGGGAGACCTCGGTCACTCCACCGTGCTGAGGCAACCTGTTGCCGAGGTCATCGCCGAACGCCTGGGCTGGTCCTCCCTGCTCGCCGCCACCGCCTTCGTCCTCGCCCTCACCTGCGGGACGCTCCTTGGCGTCACCGCCGCCCGCAACCCCGGCGGCTGGCTCGACCGGCTGACCTCCGCCGTCACCTACACCCTGGAGGCCTCACCCGTCTTCTGGGTCGGGCTGCTGGCCATCTGGTTCTTCGCAGTGCACATGGACGTACTGCCCGCAGGCGGGCTCACCGATCTCGATAGCGATGGCATTACGACAGCACAGGTGACATCCCACCTTGTTCTCCCTGCCTCGGTGCTGGGCATCTCCCAACTGCCCTGGTTCTTCTTCTACGTACGCCAGGGAGTGGCCGACGCCCTCGAAGAGGACTCTGTCCGGGGCGCCCGCGCCCGTGGCCTGAACCAGTGGACCGTCCTGCTACGCCACGCCCTGCGCTGCGGAATGCTTCCTATGCTGACGCTCATCGGCTCCCGAGTCCCAGAGCTGATCACGGGGGCCCTGTTGGTTGAGACCGTCTTCAGTTGGCCCGGCATAGCCGCAGCAACCGTCCAGGCCGCGGTCTCCGTGGACTTCGCGCTGCTGGCAGCCCTGACCGTACTGGCCACCGCTGCCGTACTCGCCGGCAACCTCCTGTCAGACCTGCTGTACGGCCTCGCGGACCCGCGAGTGGGTTTCGATGGCTGAGCCCACTTGGCGCCCGGCCGGGCGCAGCCTTCGCAGCACCCACACCCTGCGGGTCAGCGCGTCAGCCGCGGTCATGGGTCTCCTCGTGCTCGCCGTGACGCTGGTACCACCACTGGTCCCGTTCGACCCTGAAGCCGTCGACCTCGCGGCCAGGCTCCAGCCGCCCTCCTGCGTGCATCCCTTCGGTACCGACGGGCTCGGCCGCGACCTCCTCCTGCGCAGCACCCATGGTCTGAGGATCTCCCTGCTCGTGGGAGTGGTCGCCGCAGCGGTGGCGACCCTCCTCGGCACCGCCGTGGGAGTGGCAGCCGCCGCCCGGGGCGGGTGGACCGACCGGCTCCTGATGCGTGCCGTCGACTGCCTCTCCGCCGTTCCCCACCTGCTGCTCGGCATCTTCATCGTGGCTCTCTTCCGCCCCGGCCTGTGGCCCGTGGTGGCCTCCGTCGCAGTGACCCACTGGCTCTCCACGGCGCGGATCGTCCGTGCCGAAGTGCTGACCTTGCGGACGCGCCCCTTCATCGACGCAGCCATCTCCGGCGGCGCCTCGCGCACGCGCGTGGCCGTCCGACACTTCCTGCCCGCCGTACTGCCTCAGGCCGGCCTCGCCGCGGTGCTCATGGTGCCGCACGCCATGTGGCACGAGTCGGCGCTGTCCTTCCTCGGCCTCGGCATGCCCGCCCACCAGCCCAGCCTCGGCACCCTGGTGCAGGACGCCAGGGGGCCGCTCCTCGCCGGCGACTGGTGGCCCACCCTCTTCCCCGGTCTCCTCCTGATCCTTCCCGCTCTCGCGCTCGCGGGCCTGGCCAGCGCCTGGCGCGAAAGGATCAACCCGCGACGCCGATCGGAACTGATGCTGTGACCCCTCCCGAACAGGACCAGACACACCGAGGCGCCGCCCCGCCGCACTCCAGCGGGCCGCGCCGTACCCAGTCGCGGAGCACTCAAGGGGCGTCGCCGACCCACGAGGGCCAATCTTGCGTCCTGTCGGTCCAAGGACTGTCCGTGCGCTTTCGCGCGGCTGGTGGGCGCCAGGTCGCTGCCGTCACCGACGCCCGGTTCGATCTGGCCGCCGGCGAGTGCCTTGCCCTCGTCGGGGAGAGCGGCTGCGGGAAGTCGGTACTGGCCTCCGCGCTCCTGGGCCTGCTACCGCGCAACGCTGAGGTCGCCGGCCGGGCCGTGCTCCAGGACGGCCTTGACCTGACCACCGCAGGGGAGCGCATCCTCGCCCGCACGGTACGAGGCCGGCGCGTCGGACTGGTGCCGCAGAGCCCCGCGACCCACCTCACGCCGGTGCGCACCGTGCGCGCCCACATGAAGGAGACGGTCCGGGCCCTGACCGGCGTTCGCAGGGCGGGACTTCGGCCTGCCGTCGAAGCCGCCGCCACGCGAGCCGCCTACCCCCTGGACCACCTGGACCGCTACCCGCATGAGCTCTCCGGTGGTCTCGCACAGCGTGCGGCCACCGCCTTGGCCCTGGTCGGCGAGGCGCCCTTGCTCATAGCCGACGAGCCGACCACGGGTCTGGACCGCGATCTGGTCGAGCGCACCGTCGACGAACTGCGTACGCACGCGGACCGTGGCCACGGGCTACTGATGATCACCCACGATCTCGCTGCGGCAGCTCGGATCGCCGACAACGTGGCGGTGATGTACGCCGGTCGCATCGTGGAGATATCCAAGGCGCACCGCTTCTTTGGTGACCCCGGTCCACGTCACCCCTACGCCCGCGCGCTCCTCGACGCCCTGCCCGAGCGAGCCTTCACCCCGATACCCGGAACCCCGCCGCCGCTCACCTCACTCCCTTCCGGTTGCGCCTTCGCTGAGCGGTGCCCGAGAGCGGACACCCGCTGCGTCACGCGACCCGAGTTCGCCGGAGATCTGGCCTGTCACCATCCGGAGCAGCCACGTGCTTGAACTCACCGACGTCACGGCCGGATACGGCCCCAAGGACCCGGTGGTGCGCGGCGCGAACCTGAGGCTGGCGCCGGGCACCTCACTGGGGCTCCTGGGCCCCAGCGGCTGTGGAAAGTCCACGCTGGCCCGGGTCTCAAGCCTGCTCCATGAGCCCCAGCACGGCAGGGTCGTACTCGACGGCGTCCCCGTCAGCCGCTGGCGCCACCACGCACCGCGCTCCCAACGCACTTGTGTTGGAGTGGTCTTCCAGCAGCCCCGCACCTCGGTGGACCCCCGGCTTCGGCTACGGGACCTGATCGCAGAACCCCTGCGTGCCGTCGGACGACGCGCCGAAGCCCGCCGTGCGACGTCGGAGTTGAGCGATCGAGTGGGCCTCGGAGCGGACCTCCTCAACAGGCGACCGCACGAAGTCAGTGATGGCCAGTTGCAGCGAGCCTGCCTGGCCCGGGCTTTGGTGCTCCGTCCCCGTTTGCTGGTGTGTGACGAGATGACGGCGATGCTGGACGCCTCCACGACCGCGGCACTGGTCGGTGTGGTCGAGGAGTATCGGGGCGAAACGGGAGCTGCACTCCTCGCGATCGGCCATGACCGGGTGTTGTTGCAACGTTGGTGTGAACGTACTGCCCATTGGAGCGAGATCACGACCCCTTGAGGGTCACGTCCGCTGGAGTGGTGTATCGACGGCCACTCGGTGATCTCGCCTTTGAGGCTATGCGGTGAGTTCGGTCGGGATGGTGGTTTCGTTGGTTTCTGACTCGATCGGGTGGAGTCGGGCCTTGGCGAGGAGTTCGCGGCCCATGTAGCGGCGGGCTTCGGTCCATTCGTCGTTCTGCTCGGCCAGGACCGCTCCGACCAGGCGGATCACGGCGGTGCGGTCGGGGAAGATCCCGACGACGTCGGTGCGGCGGCGGATCTCCTTGTTCAGCCGTTCCTGCGGGTTGTTCGACCAGATCTGCTTCCAGATCTCGCGTGGGAAGGCGGTGAAGGCCAGCAGGTCGTGCTGGGCGGCGTCCAAGTGGGCTGCGGCTTTGGGGAACTTGGCTTCCAGCGCGTCCAGGACGTGTCGCATCTGGGCCTTCACCGCGTCGGTGTCGGGCTGTTCGAACACGGTCCGCAGGAGCGTGGCCACCCACGGCTGGGCCGATTTGGGGACCTGGCTGAGCAGATTCCGCGCGTAGTGGGTGCGGCAACGCTGCCAGGACGCGCCGGGAAGGGTGGCGCCGATCGCGTCGACGAGGCCGGCGTGGGCGTCGGAGACGACGAGCTGGACGCCCGTGAGGCCGCGGGCGATCAGGGAACGGAGGAAGGCGAGCCAGCCGGCGCCGTCCTCGGCGGTCGCGACGTCCAGGCCGAGGATCTCGCGGTGTCCGTCGGCGTTGACGCCGACCGCGATCAGCGCGTGGACGTTGATGATGCGGCCGCCTTCGCGGACCTTCTGGGTGAGCGCGTCGACCCAGACGAACGAGTACGGGCCGGCGTCCAGTGGCCGGTTGCGGAAGGCTGCGACCTGTTCGTCCAGGTGCTTGGCCATCGCGCTGACCTGGGACTTCGACAGCTGGGTGACGCCGAGGGACTCGGCGAGTTTCTCGACGCGTCGGGTGGAGACGCCGAGGAGGTAGGCGGTGGCGACCACGGAGATGAGGGCCTGTTCGGCTCGGCGGCGGCGCTCCAGGAGCCAGTGCGGGAAGTAGCTGCCCTGCCGCAGCTTGGGGACGGCGAGCTCGACGGTCCCGGCGCGGGTGTCCCACTCGCGCGGGCGGTAGCCGTTGCGGTGGTTGACGCGTTCCTCGCTGACCTGCCCGTATTCGGCGTTGCAGAGCGCGTCGGCCTCCGCTGACATGAGCGCGTCGGCGAACGTTTTGATCATCGCGCGCAGCAGATCGGGACTCGCCGCAGCGAGGTTGTTCTCGGCGAGGGCGTGCAGGGGCAGACTGTCTGGTGCGGTCATCGTGCTGATCTCCTTCGAGGCTTCGACACTTCGAAGATCAGCCGGTGGCCGTTCGTCTATGCGGGCCTCACCCCGACGCCGGAGCAAACCCCCGGATCAGGTTCAGCCCGTACACCACTTCCCAGGACGCAACCCCCTTGAGGCGCAAGGGCGGTTCGTGCTCTCCAGACCCAGTGCGAGGTGGGGAAGGGCCGTTCGACACTCGTTCGGCGGACAGGCCGATCCTCCGAAAGGCCCGCGCATCACGTCAGGATGGGGCGCCGACGAGGAGGACACCGATGGCCCTTTCCATTTCAGCGGTCCTACTGCTGCTCATTCTCATGGTCGTTTTTCTGCGGAGCGGCGGACTGAAGGTCGGTCATGCCCTGGTGTGCATGCTCCTTGGATTCTTCCTCGCCAGTTCCAGTATGGCTCCGACCATCGAGGACGGGCTCGCGGCCACGGCTCACGTGGTGGGAAGCCTCAACCCCTGAGGGGTCGGCCCGGGGGCCTATCTCAGCGCTCGGCCAGCACCGCCCGGATCACATGCCGGGCGTTGTGTGCCATCGCGGGATTGGTCTTTCGATAGTGTGCCAGCGCGACCAATGCCTGCGAGAGTGTCCGGCCGCGGCCCCGGGTCCAGGTCGCCTCGTCCACGGCCAGCGCATCACGGAAGGCTTTCCTGGCGGCGGGCGGTAGGAGGTTCCACGCGGGGAAGAGGTCGCAGGACGGATCTCCCCGCCCTGCGCAGCCGAAGTCGATCACCGACGTCAACCTGCCGCCCACGACCAACAAGTTGCCCGGCATCAGGTCGGCGTGCAACCAAACCGGCGGACCGCCCCACTCGGGAACCCGCAGGGCGTCCTGCCACACCGCGGCCACGGCGTCACAGTCCACACCCTCATCAGGGATCTGACGCAGCTCCTCGATCGCCGCACGGGTCTGCGCGTCGAGCGAGGCCAGCGGTCCGCCGCGGTGGGCCCGGGGCGCATCCGAAAGAGAGATGCTCCGCATGGCCGCCACGAATGCGGCCAGGTCCTTGGCCAGCAGGAGGGGCTCTTCAAGTGCTTCAGCTTCGGGGTGAGCTCCTGTAAGCCATCCGTAAACCGACCACCGCCACGGATAGCCATGGGCCGGCTGCCCGGCTGCGAGAACCTGCGGGACGGATGTCGGCAGGTGCGGTGCCAGGCGGGGCAGCCAGTGCTGCTCCGTCGACACGTCCGCTGCTCCGCCCGGCACCAGCGGCAGTCGCACGGCCATGTTCTCACCGAGTCGGTACATGGCGTTGACCGTGCCGGAGATCGGACGCCGTCCCACGGTGAGCCCAGCCCACTTGGGGAACTGCCCTGCGATCAATCGCCGCACGAGGTCGTCGTCAATCGGTGGCATACCAGCGTGAACCTGCCCAGCGGTCATGACGGCAGTTGATCACCGTCCACCTGGGGGCGTCAAACAAGTTTCCAGCGGGCTCCTTCAAGCGACACGCTGCCGAACGACCGTACGTTTGCGGCTTGTTGAAGAGGTGAGGAGTCGAGTCGGTGAAATAACCGCTGTCGCAGTCGACTTCGCCCGATCACATCAACAGCGCTCATTCCAAGCTGGCATGGTAGAGGGGACTTGCAGCACGGTTCGGTCTCCCGTGGGGCTGCCGCTCGGGGCCTCATGCGGGCGCTGGCTGCTGCGGGCGGCCTGGACGGCATGCATCTGAGCCCACAGATCCGACGCACGTACATGGACACCTCAGGCAACCGGTTCTAACGTCGGGCAGCGGTGCGCACCGACCGGCTGCGGAGGGACCGTCCATGCTGCCCAGACCGCCCTACTGCGCCGTTCTGCCGGTTCTGCTCGCGCTGGCGGCGCTCCATGCGAGCTTCGCAGGCTCGACCACGATCCCGCAGACGGCTGGTCACCGCCTCGTGCGGGCGTACGAGGGGAGGTCTGTAGCACCTTCGCCCCTCGCCGGCCAGGCTCCGCCTCAGCACCCCTACCTTGCTCCCAACGGCCGTAGCGGGATGCACGCGGACGCCGCGGGCAGTGGCACTTATCCCCACTCGGGCCCGCTCGGACGTGACCCGCAGGTCACCAGTCGCCGCATCGCGAGAGCGGGGGGCGAATGCGCCACGGCTGCCTTTGACCGCAAGGGGCTCCTGCTGACGGTCTGCGGAACCTTCGGCGGCTTCCGGCTCGAACTGTTGGAACCCCGCTCGCTGTCCGTGCTCGCGGAGTACCGCTTGCCGCAGCGCGCGTCCACCATCGCAGCGCTCACCACGCTCGACCCGGAGAAGATCTTCAAGGACACCTCAGGAGGAGCCTACTTCTACCTTGACGACCGCGACCGGGTGGTCCTCGCCGACTCCCGTCAGCACGTGCTTCGTATCGCACACCGACAGGATCGGTCAGGGGAGTGGGAGTTCGTCGTCGACGACGACTGGGACCTGACCTCCCGGGTACCGCACGACTGCGTGAGGTGGACCCGGCTCCGTCCGACCGGACCCTGCGATCCCATCACGTCCGTCATGCCGGACTGGGACGGGCGCATCTGGTGGGTGACCCGTCAGGGCAGGGTGGGCACCTTGGATCCGAGGAGCGGGCGCATCCGCGTCACGCGGTTGGCGGGGGAGGAGATCCAGAACTCCTTCTCGGTGGCGCAGGACGGTGTTTCCATCGTTACGGACCACGCCCTCTACAGTTTCCGTGCCGACGCCGAGGGGATACCCGAGATCCTGTGGCGCTACCCCTATGACCGTGGCACCGGGACCAAACCCGGTTCGGTCAACCAGGGTTCGGGCACCACCCCCGATCTCTTCGGTGACGGCTACGTGGCCATCACCGACAACGCCGACGAGAGGATGAACGTGCTGGTCCTGCGACGGGGTGTGCACGTGAGCGCGCGAGATCGTCTGGTGTGCAAGGTGCCGGTTTTCGGCCTCGGGGCTTCGACCACCGACAACTCGATGGTCAGTTGGGGCAACAGCCTCGTCGTGGAGAACAACTATGGCTATCGCAACCTGTTTTCACTCCTCTTCGGCCGCACGGTGATCGGCGGAGCTACTCGCATCGATGTGCGAGAGGACGGTGGCGGTTGTGACACCGTCTGGGAGAGCGAGGTCCGATCTCCCTCCACGGTGCCCAAACTCTCCACCACCAACGGGCTGCTCTACTTCTATGAGAAGGAACCCAACTCCCGCGGCATCGATGCCTGGTACCTGACTGCCGTTGATTTCCGCACCGGAGAGCGCAGATGGCGCCAGCTGACCGGTACGGGATACGCGTACGACAACAACTGGGCTCCCATCACCATCGGTCCCGACGCCACCGCATACGTAGGCGTCTTCAACGGCATCGTCGCCGTCCGCGACGGTCGTTGAACGCGACGGTATGCCGAGGCGCCCGGCCCGGATCTCGCCCGGGCCGGGCGGTGTCGCTGAGCGCGATGCGCCCAGGGTTGAGTCAGCTGATCTGGAGTGTGACGTCGTCGACCACGAAGGAGGTCTGGAGGTACTGGTCTTCCACGCCGTTGAACTTCAGGGTGACGCTCTGACCCGCGAATCGTGCGAGGTCGTAGGACTTGTGTAGGTAGCCGGGCCGAGAGTCCAGGTTGGAGAAGCTCTCCAGGGTCTGTCCACCCACCGAGACGGTGAAGCGGTCATAGGCCACGTACGGGCCCTCGTCGGTGTCGATGTGCAGGTAGAAGGAGAGCCGGTAGGTGGAGCAGCCGGCGGGGATGTTCAGCGCCTGCGAGGCACTGTCCACGCGAGGGGAGCCCCAGCCGTTCAACCACGCCTTGTAGTTGCCGCTGTGCGGTGCCTGTCCGGCTTGGCTGGTGATGACGCCGGAGGTTGCCGACCACGGGCTGGAACCGTTCTCGAAACCGCCGTTGACCACGAGCTGACGTGGCGTGCAGGTGTTCCCGCCGCCGACGGTCAGTGTGTAGGTGGTGCTGTGGCTGACGGTGCCGGTGCCGGTGACCGTCAGCGTGTAGGTGCCCGGTGTGGCGTTGTCGCCCACCCGGACGGAAAGGGTGGAGGAGGAGCCGGAGAGTACTGAGCTGGGGGTGACAGTGGTGCTCACCCCGGCGGGCGCACCGGAGACGGTGAGGGACACCGTCTGCGGGTCGCCGCTGACCGTGGTGGTCCGGACCGTGGAGGTGACGGTGTCGCCGGGGGTCGCGCTGCCAGTGGACGGGCTGGTGTTGAGGGAGAAGTCCCGCGCGGGGACGTCGCTGCCGACAGCCAGGTTCCACAGGGCGTACGCCACACCGTCGGCACTACGGTTGAGCCCGGTGGTGTTGATGTTGTTCGTGGTGTCGCAGGAGCTGTGGTAGCAGGAGTCATAGGCGGCGCCGGCGGTGCCACCCCATTTGGTCGCCTGCGCCGAGGTCTTGCGGGCGCTGGCTCCCGCGGCGTACCCGGACGTGGCGATGCCGACGGACTGGAAGGAGGCGTCGTCGCTGCGCCCACGTCCTTCGGTGTTCTCCTCGGGGGCCAGGTTCAGTGAGGTCCAGTAGGCCCTCAGCGGTGCCGCCGTGGTGGAGTTGAGGTTGTTGATGAAGTAGCCGCCGTTGGGAGAGCCGACCATATCGAAGTTGTAGTAGCCCTTGATGGCGGCACGTTGGGCGCTGTTCAGCTGGCTGACGTAGTACTCGGAGCCGTTGAGGCCCTGCTCTTCGTCGGTCCACCAGGCGAAGCGTACGTGCTTGGTCATGGTGGGGTTCTTCTGTGCGAGGACCAGCGCGTTCTCCAGGAGTGTCGCCGAGCCCGAGCCGTTGTCGTTGATCGCGGGTCCGGCCGAGACGCCGTCGAGGTGGGCGCCGAACATGACGGTCTGGTCGGCGGGGCCGCCGGGCCAGTCCGCGATCAGGTTGTTCGACGGGTATGTGCAGGTCGAGCAGTACTGTTCGGTGACGGTGTAGCCGGCGGACTGGAGTTTGCCCTTCACATAGGCCAGTGACTGGTTGTAGCCGGCGCTACCGGCCCGACGGTTGCCGCCGTTCTGACTGGCGATGGCGTTCAACTGGGTCAGGTGCGCTTGGACGTTGACGACGCTGATGTCCGGCGGGTCGCTGCCCGGAGGCGTGCCCCCCACGTTCAACGCGTAGTCCACGGTGTGGCTGCGCGTCGAACTCTGACCTCTGATGACGACGTTGGAGGAGCCGGGAGCCGCGTTACCGGTGGCCGAGAGGGTCAGGGTCGAGGACTGTCCGGATTGAACGGTCGTCGGGTTGAAGGAGGCGGTGACTCCGGACGGCAGTCCGCTGGCGCTGAGGGTGATCTGCTGGGCGCTGCCGGTGGTGGTGTTGGTGACCACCGTGGTGTTCACGGAGGCGCCCTGTTGAACGGTGCCGCCGGAAGGGTTCAGGGCCATCGAGAAGTCGTCGTTCTGCCCCGAGGGCGTGCAGGACGGGTCACCTGACTGGGCAGGCACGCTGATCGCGTCCCAGGCCGCTTTGGTCTTGTTGAAGAGGGTGCAGGTGGTGGGGTCGAGCGATTTGGCGGCGCTGAGCGTCGCGGTCCGGTACTTCTTGTAGGACATGCTGCTGGTCTTCAGCAGCATGCCGCCGTAGAAGATCTTGCCGGCGTCCTGAATGCCCACGCCGGTCAGTGAAGTGCCGTTGCAGGTACTGCTGTTGGGTTTGCCGCCTCCTGGGTTGGTGCCTTCGGCCAACAGGTAGAACCAGTGGTTCATCGGTCCGGCCGCCGCGTGCACCTCCGTGCCGGGTATCGCGGAGCTATAGCAGGCCGGGTCGTTGTTTACCGCCGGCGGGTTGTACATGTTGCGGATGGGGCCGCGGCCCTGGAGGTTTATCACCTCACCGACGGTGTAGTCGGGGGTGTCGTAGGGGGCTTGCTGGTTGGCGTAGGCCTCGGTGAGGGCACCGAAGATGTCGCCTGTGGCTTCGCCGAGGCCCGATTCCTGACCACCGGTGCCGCCGGGCGTGTAACTGTCGATCGCGTGTCCGTACTCGTGGCCGACCACGTCGACGCCCGCGATCCACTCGCCGGCGCTGTTGCGTCCGATGGTGACCCGGCTGCCGTCCCAGTACGCGTTCAGTTGGGGCAGGCCGACACTGGCCGGGAAACTGCGACCGTTGCCGTCCACCCCGTTGCGGCCGAGCCACTGGTCCAGCATGTCCCACTGCTTCTGGGCGGCGAACATCAAGTCCACGCAGCCGGTTTCCTTGCTGGTGGGGTTGCCTGTGCCCCAGGAGTCCGAAGACTTGGTGAAGACCGCGCCGGTGCTGTAGTCGGCGCAGCTCAGGCCCGGCCTGGACGGGTCGCGCAGGGAGTAGCTGCCGCCGGAGCCGGTGGTGTCGATGCTCAGGGGGCTCGGACCGTTCCACTTGCTGTTACCGCTGCCGGCGACCACGTCGTCGTAGCGGTCGATCACCTTGCCGGTGCGGGCGTCCACGAAGACGTGGAGGCGGCTCGGTGCCTTCCCGGTGCGTCCGCTGAGTACGGTCTCCCAGGCCAGCACCTGTTTGGTGGCAGACAGCTTGATGACCAGTCGGTTCTCAAGGACCTCGTCCACCTTGCTCAGCTCGGCTCGGGCAACGGCCTTGGCCCGCTTCGCGCTGACGCTGGGCTCGGTAGCCACGTCGATGCGCCTGGCGGAGGCGGACTGGACGGCGCGCACCTTTCCTTCGCCGTCCGCGAGGACGACGGCGTCACCGCCGACGACCGGCAGGCCGCGGTAGCTGCGCTCGTAGGCGACGGAGAAGAGGTCCTTCACCCAAGGGGTGACCATGCGCCTTTCGTACTGCTCCTGAGCGGAGTTGACGAGGGAGTCGAGGCCGCTGTCCACGGCCCGGTCGGCGGCGGCTACGGCGCGTGCGGCGGAGGCGCCGGGGCGGGGTGGTTCTGGTCGGTCGGACGAGTCGGCCGAGGCCGGTCCGGCGAGGGTGACGGCGAGGCCGGCGGTGAGCGCCAACGCCGTTAACGCCGCGGTGAATCTGGTGGGGTGCAACGTCCACTCCGATCGTGGGGGAGAGGGGTGGGTCGTCGCCGAGTATGGGCGTGGACATGACTAACGGGCCCATATCGTTCGGGCATAAGACACATGTGATGGTGGACTGGCCCCGGTCCGCGCCCGACCGCGCTGCAGTGGTCCAGTTGAGGCGCCGTCCCGTTCGGCTGCGGCCAGAGGTGCCAAGGGCGCGGGCTCGGTCAGCGGCGGACTGCTGGGAGGAACCCTCTTTGCGACCGCGGACTCCTCGCGGGATGCTTCATCGTGAGGGTGGGCGACCGAGCCCACGGGGTGTCGGCAGGCAGTCCCACTGCCCTCAGGGGAGAGTCCGCCGGGTTTGGTCGGGGGTCTGGCTGCTGATCATCGACATCAGTAGCGCGTGGACCTCCTCGTCGGCGGTCACGAGGAGTCCTCGGCCGGCCGGCCCGAGCGGCGCCCCGTCAATCCCCGTGACCGTGCAGCCCGCGGCTCGACACAGAGCGATGCCGGCGGCGAAGTGCACGCTCTTGGACAAGTCGCCGCCGTCGCTGACATAGGCGGCGCGCCTGCCCGCAGCGACCCAGGCCAGCGCCAGTGTGGTGGACAGGACCCGGGGGCGGAACCGCTCGATGAACCTTGGGTGGGCCAGCAGTTCCACCGCCCGGAACGCGGGTGAACTGGGGAATGGCGGGTCGAGGTTGACGTCCACCAATCCGCTGTCGGATGTGGGAGCCAACGGGCGCTCGGAGGGGCCCTGTCGAACCCGTGCGATCTCGCCGTCGGTGAAGAAGACTTCATCGCTGAAGGGGTCGGCCACTGCCGCGGCTGCCCCGACCAGGGCCACGTTGACCGCCACCAACCTGCTCTGGGCCGCGTAGTTCAGCGTGCCGCACAAGGGGTCCACCAACCATTGGCGACCGGTCCCGGCGGCGCCACGCTGCCCACCTTCCTCGCCGCGTACGCGGTCGCCGGGCCGAGCAGCGCGGATGACATCGAGGATAGCCTCCTCCGCCCGCACGTCGGCCTGGGTGGCGAAGTCCCCTGCCCCCTTGTTGATGCGGGTGTGCCGCTGTCCGTACATGGCGCGCACCACGTCCGCGCCGGCGCGTGCCGCCGCCGTGGCGACTTCTACATCGCCAAGTCCCGTCAGAGAGTTGATCACGAAGTCAGCATAGCGACGGCGGCGACAGTCGAACGGGCTGAGGGGCCGGAGTCTTCGAAGACCAGCGCAGTCGGACCCAGGGTGCATAGGGGCGTCTGAAGCCAGCTGCTTCGCAAGATGACTGACGGTGCGTCAGTTCAAGTCGACTACTTCTGGGCCGTGGTGTCGGATGATGAGACGAGGTGGGCGAAGACCACCGTGTTCGACTTGTAGTCCTTGGCCTTCGTGTCGTAGTCGCCACCACAGGTGATCAGGCGCAGTTGTGCGCTCGGCGCATCTGCGTAGACGCGTTCGTCGGGGAACTCCTCCTTGCTGAAGGTCTCCACCGAATCGACCGCGAACGTCGCGGTGGTGCCGTCCGTCCGTTGTACCTCCACCTTGCTGCCCGGCTTCAACGCGTACAGGTACATGAAGACCGCGGGTCCCTGCTTGGTGTCCAAGTGCCCAGCGATGATCGAAGTGCCCAGCTCACCGGGGGTGGGGCCACCCTCGAACCAGCCGACCAGATTGGAGTCCTCCGACGGCGGGGCGTTCAACTGGCCGGATACGCCGAGTGCGAGAGGGACGAACGGGGCGTCCACCGCGATGGCCGCGATCTTGAGCCGCTTGGGAACGGAGCGCTGCAGCACCGGGCCCGCCGAGGGCGAGGCCTGTGGCGCCCGTGCTGCCACCGGGGTGGGCGTCGGCGCGGGAGAGGGCGGCTGCTGCGTCCCCATGACACCGAGACTGCTGAGCACCAGACACAGACCCACGCCAGCTGTGACGGTCGGCCACAACAGCGTTCGGCCGAAGGACGTGCGAGGCGAGGGGCTTTCGCCCCGATGGTGCACGGCCATGAGTCATACGCCTTTCACATACGGGAGCAACGGCTGATCCGGGAAGTGACGCACGTGTGGTGACCGGCCTGCGGGGGTAAACACCTCGCCGCGGTCGATCCCGTCAAGGGAAGCCGACCGCGGCGAGGGCGTACCGGGCGGTGCGGCTACGGTCAGAGTGCCGCCGCACCGGCCCCGGTGCGGCGGCGCACCTTGTACGCCATGGTGCCGAGTCCGCCGAAGAGCAGGACCGACCCGGCCGCGAGGCTGCTGCCACTGGCCAGAGCGCCGCCGCCCGTATGAACGCCACCTCGCGGCTTGTCGTAGTTTCCGGATCCGTAGGAGTCGCGGTCCTCGTGGTCCGACTTGCCGTGTTCACCCCGGTCGGACTGGCCCCGGCCGTGTTCGCCGTCCCGGTCCGCGGTCATCGCGAGGGCTCCGCCGCCGGTGTGGACCCCACCGTGCGGCTTGTCGTGATCGCCCTTGGATCCCCGGTCGTGCTCCTCGCGGTCGCGGCTGGAGGAGTGGCTGTCCCCGTCGGAAGCCACCTCCACGGCGATCGCGGCAGGGGAGCAGAGGGCCAGCGCGCCGGTGGCGGCAGCAGCAGCCAGCAGGAGACGAGTAGAACGCATGGAGACGCTCCTTCCGTCGCACTCCGCGGCAGCCGACACGATGTCGGCCGACGAATCACAGAGGCGACGTGACCAACCGTCACTCCAGGAATCGCGATGCGCATCTCCACCGAGCATTCGATGGACCTGCATCGGCGTGTCGGACCTTGCTCGACTCTGTGTCCGAGGGCGCGGCGCGGGAGCGGGCGGCTGTGCCCCGCAACCGGTCGGACGGGTACGGGCCGGGCATCGAGCCTCCCCGCGGGCCGCCCGGTACGGGAAGGGAGGACCGGTCCCCCGGGGAGGGACCAATGGCCCCTGTGGGGCGGCGGCGACTCGGGCACCCTGGAGGTGCAGAGGGGTCTCCTCCCCCGTGGCCCCTCTGTGCAGCCGTCCCCCGGTTGGGGGGCGAGCAGGGTCCGCAGCGTCAAGCCGCTGAGGTGTTCGGGCCCCTGGAGCTTCTGGCGGCCAGGGGCCCGATGCCTCAGCGTGAGCGATCCGCTTCGGGCCGGTTGACCGTCCACTCCTGCTGGCCCGGCACCCCGAGGTGCTGGCTGGCGATGACCGCGGCCTGTACCCGGCGCTCCACGCCGAGCTTCGTGAACAGCCGTGAGATCACGTTCTTCACCGTCTTCTCGGACAGGAACAGGCGCTCTCCGATCTGCCGGTTGGTCAGTCCCTCGCTCACCATGAGCAGGATCTCGCGTTCCCGTTCGGTCAGAGTGGGCAGACCTTGGGGCTCGGGGTCCGCCTTGGACTCCTCACCCCGCAGCCGGGCCATAAGGCGCGTGGTGGCCCCGGGGTCCAGCATGGACTGCCCGGAAGCCACCGTCCGCACCGCGGTGACCAGGTCCGTTCCACTGATCTGCTTGAGGACGTAGCCGGCGGCCCCAGCCATGATCGCGTCCAGCAGGGCCTCCTCGTCGTCGAAGGAGGTCAGGATCAGGCAGGCGAGCTGCGGCATCTGGGAACGCAGTTCCCGGCAGAGGCTCACCCCGTCGCCGTCCTGCAGCCTGACGTCCAAGATGGCCACGTCCGGACGCAGCGCGGGAACGCGCACCCGGGCCTGTTCCGCGGTGGCCGCCTCGCCGACCACGGTGAGGTCGGACTCAGCGTCCAGGAGGTCGTACACGCCCCGTCTGACCACTTCGTGGTCGTCCAGGAGAAAGACGCGGACGGGACCTTTCGCCTCGGTGCCGCCACCGCTGTCCGTCATCACATCACTCCGTTTCAACGGGGCTGAATCCGCTCTGGACACACCCCGGAGCCATGGTCGCGGTATCCGGGCCGAAAGGACAGGGCCGTATGGCCCTCTTGCGCCCCTCGGCAAAGAGGGACCTTCGGGCCGAGGGCAAGGGCTTGCGGTCCGTTTCGCCGAAGCGCCGCTTGCGGTGAACTGGACCCCGTCAAGCGGACGACGCGGCGGTACCGCCGAGGTCCACATCTGCAAGGAGTTGCCATGAGCACGGCCCTGATCGCTGTGGAACCCACCGTGTGCACCCAGTTGCTCCTGGGCGTGGCCATCGTCGGCGAACTCGACATACACACGACCACCAAGGTCGAAAAGGAGCTGGCAGGTCTGATCGGCGCAGGTGGACAGGAGATCTTCCTGGACCTGTCGGGACTGACCTTCTGCGACAGCTCGGGCGTCGACTTCTTCTTGCAGTTGCACCGAAGGTGCCTCGCCGCGAGCATCGTGCTGCGGCTGATCCGTGTCCCCGCCCGTACCGCCCGGGCCCTGCGCATGCTCGGCGCCGATCGTGTGCTGTCCTGCACCTACGCCTGAGCGTCGGCTAGGCGCGGGCGATGGGGTCCATCCGGCCCTGCCGCAGCACCCACGTGGTCGGGACACTGAAGGGAGCCGGTTCGCCGACCGGCCTCAGGAGCCCAAGCAAGGGGTGCAATCGATGGACGGCAGGGCTGAGTGGTCGCGGGAGCGGCAGGCGGCGGCCCCACGCCGGATGCGGCAGTTGGACCGAGCGGAGGCGTTGCGGCTCCTTGGGACGGTGTCGCTCGGGCGCATCGTGTTCACCGAACGGGCCTTGCCCGCCGTCCGTCCCGTCAGCCATCTCCTTGACGGGGAAGACATCATCGTGCCCATCCAGGACGCCGGTATCCTCACCTCGCTGACGGCCCCGGCGGAAGTGCCCGGTGTCGTCGTCGCCTACCAGGCGGACGCCATTGATCCGGTGAGCCATCTCGGCTGGAGCGTGGTCGTCACCGGCTTCGCCGAGCAGATCGAGGAGGGCCCGCACCTGACGGACCGGTACCACGGGCAGCCGCGGTGCTGGGGGGCGCACCTCACCCCGGGGACGCTGCGGATCCGCCCCGACCTGGTCAGCGGGTTCTGGCTCAGCGCCGAATCGGAAGCCTACCGAGCGCGTAGTGCTTGACGTGCGGGGTGCGCCCGTCCGCCTCGGAAGGGGCAGCGCCCGCGGTCGGCGCGGTCCGCCCGGCACGGCGCCTTGGGCAATGGCCGCTGGACGCCGAGCCCTCAGTCCTTCGAGGTGAGCGGCGCCCGCCACACCAGGTGACTGCCCCCCTCCGCGGGGCACTGGATCGCGAAGCTGCCGCCGAGGCTACGGGCTCGCGCGTCCAGGTTCCGGAGGCCGCTGCGTCGTCCTTGGGCGGGGACCCCCCTGCCGTTGTCCTCCACCGTGAGGACCACCTCCTCGGCGGTGGCCCGCAGGGCGACTCGGACTCGGGTCGCGTGGGCGTGCCGGGCCGCGTTGCTGAGCAGCTCACCGAGGGCAGCCATGACGTGGTCGGCCACATGGGCCGGTACATCGGTGTCGAGCAGCCCCTCCATGCTCAGCTGCGGGGCGTGACCGAGCGCGGTGCTCGCCTCGCCGACCGTGCGGGCGGCCCGGGCGCGCAGTCCGGGGTCGCCCGCACGGTCGCTGGCGCGGAGGCCGAAAATGGTGGACCTGATGATCTTGATGGTCTCGTCCAGGTCCTCGACGGCGCGCGTCACCCGTTCGGCCGCCCCTTCGTGAGTGACCAGGCGAGCAGCGCTCTGGAGCGTCATGCCGGTGGCGAACAGCCGCTGGATGGCCAGGTCGTGGAGGTCGCGGGCGATGCGGTCGCGGTCTTCGAGGAGAGCGATCTGCTCGGCGTCACGTCGGCGCTCGGCCAGCTCCAGGGCGAGCGCCGCCTGGCCGGCGAAGGCGATGAGCGGCTCCAGCTCGCCTTCGGTGAAGACCGGCTCGGTCGTAGCGCGCGCCAGCAGCAGCACTCCCCGGTGTTCGCCGGCCCGGGTACCCAGTGAGACCGCCACCGCCGGCCCGAGGGAGGCCGAGGCCTGGGGATCGCCCGCATAGCGGTCGTCGGTGGCCAAGCTGGAGGACACGGCCGGGCTGCCCGCCTGGTGGGCGGCGCCGGCCAGTGTGCCGGCCATCGGCAGGACCATGCCGCGCCGGTCGTCGCTGTCGGCGCCCACCGCGAGCTCGACCACCAGATCGTCGGTACCCGGCAGCGGCATGGCGATGTCGGCGAGGGCGGCGCCGGTGATCTCCTGTGCCCGGCGGGCGATGAGCTCCAGTACGGCCGGTCGCGGACTTCCGGAGAGCAGGCTGTTGGTGATTTCGGCGTTCGCCGACAGCCAGCGCTGCTGACGTTGGGAACTTTCGTAGAGGCGGGCGTTGTCGATCGCTACCCCGGCGGCGACCGAGAGCATGCTGATCACCGCCTCGTCCTCGATGTCGAAGTCGAACCCGCCGTGCTTGTCCGTGAGGTAGAGGTTGCCGAAAACCTCGTCGCGCACTCGGATGGGCACGCCCAGGAAGGTGCGCATCGGCGGATGGTGGGCGGGGAAGCCGTACGAGGAGGAATGCGTGCCCAGATCGGTGAGCCGCAGTGGTTCGGGGTGGCGGATGACCTCACCGAGTAGCCCGTGGCCCGCGGGGAGGGGGCCGATCTCCGCGATCTCCTCGTCGGTCAGGCCGACCGTCAGGAACTGGGACAGCGTGCGGCCGTCCGGACCGATCACACCCAGAGCGCCGTACTCCGCGTCGACGAGGAGAGCCGCCGCTTCGACGATGCGCCTGAGCACCTGGGACAGGTCCAGCTCGCGCCCGACGGAGACCACGGCCTCCAGCAGGCTGTGGACGCGGTCCCGAGTGCCGCGCACGGCGTCGATCCGCGTCTGCAACTCGTCCAGCAGCTCGTCCAGCCGCATTCGAGGTACCTGCGACAGCCCCGACTCCGCCACGCCTACCAGCCCCTCCACCGTGCTTCACCCTGCGTACCGAAGCGTATCGGCACTGTGCGCTTCCGGTGACAACTCGCCCCCCACGACGGCGGGATACATCCAGCTTCCGCACCGTGTACGCGGCGATCACGGCAAAGACGTGCGAGGACTTCGACGCCGAGTGTTCGCTTTCGACGGCGAGGGCGAAGACGTGCACCTGCTGGTGTCCCACCTACCAACGGCCGCCGAGTCCGGCCTCGTGAGCGGCCTCAAGGGCGGCGGCCATCTTACGCCGCGCCCCCACCAGCCGTGTGGACCGGGCGACCATGCTCGGACACCTCTGGTCGCCAGGCCACCTCTCCGTGTCCTGCGGCGGTCCACCGAGTGGGCTGGCACCAGGCTCATCCGGGTCAGCCCCGACCGGGCGCGCGCCGCACCCTCCGTAATGTTCCAAATGAAATGGTTCATTGTGAAGAATGCATTTCGCCCATGAATGGACTCTTGCGCACGCAGCAGCGGCTTCGATCGCAAGACCCACGAAACGAGGAGATGCGCCATGGCGGGACACATCGCGGTGGGAGTCGACGGCTCCGACGAGAGCTCGGGGGCGGTGGACTGGGCCGCGGACGAGGCAGCGCTGCGCCAGGTCGAACTGCGGCTGGTCAATGCCTCCCTGTGGCAGGCGCACGGCATCGTGGCCGTCCAACCCACCCGCGAGGAGCGCAACACCCTGGCCCAGGGCCTGCTCGACTCGATGGCCGAGCGAGTCCGTGCACGTCGGCCCGAAGTCACGACCACCCGCGAGGAGGTCGAGGACGCGCCCACCACCGTCCTTCTGGGCGCCGCAGCCGAAGCGGAGCTGCTGGTCGTGGGCTCCCAGGGACTCAGCGGTGGCACCGGCTTCCTCGTGGGCTCGGTCGGTCAGGAGGTGGTGGCCCAGGCCACCGGTCCGGTGGCCCTGGTGCGCACGGGGGCGGCGGCGGGCCGGCCCGAGGGACGTGTGGTGCTGGGACTGGACGTGCGCCACTTCGCTGACGAACTCCTGGACTTCGCGTTCGACTTCGCTGCCCGTCGCCGGGCGCCGCTGCGGATCGTGCACACCTGGTACCTGCCCGCCCTGCACCGCGAGGCATCGGGTGGCGACGACGAACGGGAAGCCGAGCAGGGCAGGGACGCGCTCTCGACGGTGGTGCGCCCCTATCGCGACAGGTTCCCGCACGTGCAGGTGGAGGAACAGGCGTTGGCCGGTCGGGCCGGGCGCCATCTGGTGGAGGCTGCCGCCGGAGCGGGAACCGTGGTCGTCGGGCGTCGCAGCCGGTCCGCGACCCTGGGACCGCACATCGGCTCCGTGACCCATGCGGTGATCCACCACGCCCCCTGCCCCGTCGTCGTCGTACCGCATGCCTGACCGAGGGGCGGGGCCCCTGCGGCCCCGCCCCTCGGTGCGCGACCGACGGCCCCCGGACTCTCCCTCGCACACCACTGCTGACCTGGTCACAAGTGTCCGGGTGCGGCCCGGGTCGATGGGGCGTGTACTGGTGATACCAGCAGATCGTCGAGATCGGATCGCGCCCATGCCCGACCGCCAGACCGTGCCCTGCGCCCCGAGGCGTGGACGGCGCCGCCGGTAGGCGGTCCGCAGCCGACCGCCGAGCGAAGCTCGCCCCCGGAGGGCCGCGAAGCCCGCCGGTGGCGACAGCCCTCCCCGGCGCCCACCGGGGGCGGGCGTGCACGCCGAGACGGGGCGGGGCCGCGGGAGGGCCGGTGAGGCTCCCGCTGTGGGGTCGCCCCAGATCGGGTCGGCGAGTGGCGGCGGGAAGTCTTGAGAGACCGGGAGAGCGCCCATGACCACGGACACACCCATGCAGCTCGGCATGATCGGGCTCGGCCGGATGGGCGCGAACCTCGTGCGCCGGCTGATGCGCGACGGCCACCGCTGTGTCGTCTACGACCTCGACGAGGGCGCGGTGCAAGCGCTCCGGGAGGAGGGAGCCACCGCAGCGGACTCCCTTGAGGACCTCGTCGCAAAGCTGGAAAAGCCGCGCAACATCTGGCTGATGCTGCCCGCGGCAGTGGTGCAGCCGGCCGTCGACGAGCTCAAGGGACGGTTGGAGGCAGACGACACCGTGATCGACGGCGGCAACTCCTACTACCGGGACGACATGGCCCGCTCCGAGCAGCTCATGCCCCGTGGCATCCACTACGTGGACTGCGGAACGTCCGGCGGCGTGTGGGGCCTTGAGCGCGGCTACTGCCTGATGATCGGCGGTGAGGCGGCGCCGGTGACACGACTCGATCCGATCTTTCGGACCATCGCCCCCGGAGCCGGAGACGCACAGGCCACACCGGGCAGGGTCCGCACCGACGGCACCGCTCCCGACGGCTATCTGCACTGCGGTCCCAGTGGAGCGGGGCACTTCGTGAAGATGGTCCACAACGGTGTGGAGTACGGGATGATGGCCGCCATCGCCGAGGGCCTGAGCATCATCCGGCACGCCGATGCCGGCCTGCGGAGCCGAACCGCCGATGCCGAGACCGCCCCGCTGCGCGAGCCGGAGGCCTACCAGTACGAGATCGACGTCGCCGAAGTGGCCGAAGTGTGGAGGCGGGGATCGGTCGTCGGCTCCTGGCTGGTGGACCTGGTGGCCGACGCGCTGGCGCGCTCCCCGGAACTCGCGGAGTTCACCGGCCGGGTCTCGGACTCGGGGGAGGGGCGCTGGACGGTACTGGCGGCGGTCGACGAGAGCGTACCCGCCCCCGTCATCAGCGCAGCGCTGGCCCAGCGCTACGAATCCCGTGACCTGGGTGAGTTCACTGCGAAGGTACTGTCCGCAATGCGCGGGGAGTTCGGCGGTCACGCCGAGAAGGCGGGCTGAGGCATGGCAGCCCAAGGCGAACGGGCGGACACGCACGGGCCCGCCCCGGACGAGCATGTGATCGTCCTCTTCGGAGCAACGGGGGACCTGGCCCGGCGGAAACTGCTACCGGGGCTCTTCCACCTCGCCAAAGCGGGTCTGCTGCCGGCCCGGTACCGCATCATCGGGTCCGCTCCCGCCCAAGCCGCTCTCACTGAGGAGGAGTTCCGGCGCCACGCACGGGAGGCCGTGTCCACCTTCGGCCGGTCCAAGGCGCAGGGCCCGCAGTGGCAGCGGTTCGAGGAGAGCCTTTCCTTCGGTTCGGCTGACCCCGATGCCTACGAGCCGTTGGTGGAAGCGGTGGAGTCGGCGGAGCGCGCCATCGGCGGTAGTCCCCGACGGCTCTTCCACCTCGCGGTACCGCCGGCGGCCTTCGCCTCCGTCATCGAGCTGTTGGGTACGAGCAAACTCGCCGAGGGCGGCCGGGTGATCGTGGAGAAGCCCTTCGGGACGGACCTCCCCTCGGCCCGATCCCTCAACGAGACCATCCACAGCGTCTTCGACGAGTCACGCGTCTTCCGCATCGACCACTTCCTCGGTAAGGAGTCGGTGGACAATATCCTCGCCCTCCGCTTCGCCAACGGCCTGCTGGAGCCCGTCTGGAACCGTGATCACATCAGTCATGTGCAGATCGACGTCCCGGAACACCTCAGCATCGAGGGCCGCGCCGCGTTCTTCGAAGGGACGGGCACCTTCCGGGACATGATCGTCACCCACCTCTTCCAACTGATGGCCTTCGTCGCGATGGAGCCGCCGACCGCCCTGCGGGCTCAGGCTCTCAGGGACGAGAAGGAGAAGGTCTTCCAGTCCATGAGGCCCCTGGATCCCGCGCAGGTGGTGCGCGGCCAGTACCAGGGCTACCGGCAGGAGGCGGGGGTCGACCCCGAGTCGGACACCGAGACTTTCGTGGCGCTGCGTGTCGAACTCGACAACTGGCGCTGGGCCGGCGTGCCCTTCTACCTTCGCTCGGGCAAGGCGTTGGGGGCGGGCCGGCACGTGGTGACGCTCGGCTTCCGGGAGCCGGTGCTGCGGATGTTCCCGATGGCCGCACCGGAGCACGTCGACAACCGGACCAACGAACTGGTCATCGACTTCGATGATCCTGGTCGCATCCTCGCCCGCTTCCTTGCGAAGGTCCCCGGCCCTTCGATGAGGCTCGCGCAGGCCGAGATGGTCTTCAGCTACGCCGAGTCCTTCAACAGCATGCACGCGCTCCTGGGCTACGAGCGACTGATCCTGGACGCCATGCTCGGCGACCAGTCCCTCTTCACGCGCTCCGACGGGATCGAGCGGCTGTGGGAGGCCGCAACCCCTCTGTTGCAGGATCCGCCGCCGGTGCTCCCGTACCCCGTTGGTTCCTGGGGGCCGCAGGCCGCCCAGGAACTCATCGCTCCCTACCGCTGGTTCCTGCCCGAGGCAGACTGATTCGCACCGCTGTGGAAAGGGCGGACCCCGGGCGCAGGCGCACCGACGCGCCGCCTGCTCGGGTCCGCCCGGGACACACCGCCCCGGGGGGCGGCTCCTCAGGTGGACGTGCGCTCCCGAAAGTCCTTGCGGTACTCACGTGGCGCCGAACCCAGGCGGCGGACGAAGGGAGGGCGCAGGGAGACCGCGGAGGCGAACCCGCACCGCACGGCGATCTCGTCTACCGGCAGGTCGGTTTCCTCCAGCAGGTGCTGTGCGGCCAGGACCCGCTGTTCGATCAACCAGCGCAACGGAGTGGTGCCGGTGGCGGCCACGAAACGGCGGGCGAAGGACCGCTCCGACATCAGCGCGAGCTCGGCCATCCGGCGCACCGTCCACGGCAGGTCGAGCCCCGAGAGCACCCTCTGGCGGACCCGCGCCACGGGGTCGTCCTGGGAGTCGACTCCCTCCGGCACCGGCGAGGGGATGAACTGGGCCTGGCCACCGGCTCGGAAGGGCGCGGTGACCATGGAGCGGGCGATACCGGCGGCGGCTCGCTGACCGTCGGCGGTGCGCACCAGGTGCAGGCACAGGTCGATGCCGGCGGCGACCCCCGCCGACGTCCAGATCCCGCGGTCCCCCGTGAACAGCACCTCCGATCGCACCCGCACCGCCGGGTACCGGGCCTGGAGCTGCTCGGTGTGGGCCCAGTGGGTGGTCGCCCTGCGGCCGTCCAACAGGCCGGCTTCTGCCAGGACGAAGGCGCCCGCACACAGTGAGGCGAGCGGGATCCCGGCGGCATGGACCCGGCGGAGCACCTCCAGGACCGCGGGGTCACGCGGCGCCGACGGGTCCTCGACGCCCGGTACGAGCACCAGGTCGCAGTCGAGCAGGGCCTCCAGGGCGTGGTCCGGGACGCGTTCGAGCCCGCCGCTCAGGCGCACCCGGGCGGAGCCCGGGCCGCACACCCTGAGCTCGTAGGGCGGAGCGTCGGCAAGGGCCCCGCGGTCCGCCCAGACCTCGCTGATCACCGCGTAGTCGAAGGCGCGTACACCGTCGAAGACCAGGCAACCGATGGTGCGGAAGGACGGAGCGCTCATGGCGGGAATGTATCGATCGCAGGCGCCCGCACTGGTCACCGCCCCCGCCCTCGCCATCGCAGGATGAGGCCATGACACACACCAACGCGCCAGGCGCAGCCCTCGCCCCCCTCGACCTTGACGCCGTCCTTCTGCTGGTCGACGTGCAGCAGGGCTTCGAGGACCAGGAGTACTGGGGCCCGCGGGACAACCCCGATGCCGAACGGCACATGGTCGCCCTGATCGAGGCCTGGCGGGCGACCGGCAGGCCCATCGTCACCGTCCAGCACGACTCCGTTCGCGGACCGCTGACTCCGGGGACGCCGGGACACGCGCTGAAGCCACAGATCGCCCAGGTACCGGTAGAACTGCACGTCACCAAGACCGTCAACAGCGCCTTCTACGGAACTCCGGACCTGCACGCCTGGCTCCGGGAACGGGGTGCCCGACAGGTCGTCATCGCAGGCATCATGACCAACGTCTGCAACGAGACCACGGCCCGGATGGCCGGCAACCTCGGGTACGACGTGCTCTTCCCCATCGACGCCATGCACACCTTCGACATGGCGGGCCCGGACGGGGTCACCATCCCGGCCGCGGAGTTGGCCCGGGTCACCGCGGCGGTCCTGCACCGGGCCGGATTCGCCCAGGTGGTCCGGACCGAGGCGGTGCTTGAGGCGGCAGCCATGGTCCCGGGGCCAAGCGACCAGCCCGTGGGGGCATGAGCCCACCGGGTCGCTTCGAGGGTGCCCCGGCCTTCGGGCCGGGGCCACGACCATCCGACCACAGGTGCGCCCGGGCGCCACGGCCGTCCGGGAAGGCGGACGCGAGGATCAGGAGCGCGTCTGGTCGGGCCGAGCGGCCCGTTCGGCGTTGCGCTCCTTGATCCGCACCGCTTCCTTGCGTACCTCGGCCTGGGTGGCGCGTTCCTTTAGCAGCCACTGGGGAGACTCGCTCTTCAGGGCTTCGATCTGCTCGGTGGTGAGCGCCTCGGTGACTCCACCACGGGCGAGACCCGCGATGGACACGCCCAGCTTCGCCGCCACCACCGGCCGCGGGTGCGGGCCGTTGCGCCGCAGTTCCAGCAGCCACTCGGGTGGGGAGGTCTGGAGCGCGTTCAGCTCACTGCGCGAGACCACGCCCTCCTGGAACTCGGCAGGGGTGGCTTCGAGGTACACACCCAGCTTCTTCGCCGCCGTGGCGGGCTTCATGGTCTGGGTGCTCGGGTGTGACGTCATGCCGTCAAGAGTAGCGAGCGTGTGCGAGGGCTCTGACCACGACCGGTAACCTGGCGTAGTGACAGGCTCCGAAGCATCCCCTGCGTTCCGGCTCGCCTACGTTCCGGGCGTGACTCCGACGAAGTGGGTGCGCATCTGGAACGAGCGACTGCCCGACATCGCGTTGACCCTCGTCGCGGTGGCGCCTGGGGAGGCCCCCCAGGCGCTGCGTGACGGCGTGGCGGACGCGGGTTTCGTACGGCTGCCGATCGAGCGGACGGACCTCAGCGCCATCCCGCTGTACACGGAGACGACCGTGGTGGTGGTCCCGAAGGACCACCTCGTGGCGGCCGTCGAGGAAGTCAGCGCCGAGGACCTGGCCGAGGAGATCGTCCTGCACCCCCTCGACGACACCCTCGGCTGGCAGCGCCCGCCGGGGCTGCCCGCGACGGAACGGCCGGCCACCACGGCGGACGCCGTCGAACTGGTGGCGGCGGGGGTCGGGCTGCTGGTGGTCCCGCAGTCGCTGGCGCGACTGCACCACCGCAAGGACCTGACCTACCGGCCGGTCACGGATGCCCCACAGTCACGGGTCGCGCTGTCCTGGCCGGAGGACCGCACCACCGACATGGTTGAGGACTTCATCGGGATCGTCCGTGGCCGAACCGTCAACAGCACCCGGGGGCGCACCCCGGCCGCGCCCCAGCCCAGGGAACGCGAACGCGCCCAGCGCGGCGGAGGGCAGCGCAAGGCGGCAGCCGGTAAGGCGACCGGGAAGAAGCCCCGCGGTCAAGGTGCTGGCGGCACGAAGGGCACGAAGGGCACGAAGGGCGGTAAGGGAGCCAAGGGCGCAAGGCCCCGCCGGCGCCCCTGAGACTCCCGGCTCGGCGAGGGTCCCGCCGTCCGTGGTGCGCCGTTTGGATCGCAGCGCGGTGGCGTCCGACCCCTCAAGTGGGCTGCGGGTAGATCCGGGACTGTTTCACGCTGCCGAAGGCGAAGCTCGACTCGATCGATGCGATGCCGGGGATGGCGTGGATGCGGTGGCGCACCAGGGCCTCGTACGCCTCAAGGCTCTCGATGACGACCCGGAGCAGGTAGTCGCTGCTGCCGGCCATCAGGTAGCAGTCCTGGATGTGTTCGATGACCGCTACGTGTTCTTCGAAGATCCGAACCGCTTCCCCGGTGTGACGTTCCAGTCGTATCCGGACGAACACCGTGATGGGTAGTCCGAAGGCGACCTGGTCGACCATCGCCGTGTAGCCGCTGATCAGACCCGCCTCCTCCAGCCGGCGTACGCGACGCAGGCAAGGGGAGGGGGAGAGTCGGACGCGGTCGGCGAGGTCCTGGTTGGAGAGCCGCCCGTCGGCCTGCAGTTCCCGGATGATGTGCAGATCGACGGCGTCCATGGTCACTCCTTGGCAGATTCTGCCCTCAAGCTAACCCTCAAGGGCAGAACTGGCAATCGGCTGCCTCGGGAAAAGTCCTAGCGTTGCTTATCGGCCGATTCCGGCCTTCAAAGCTGGAGGGCTTTCCTTGGTCACGATGAACACCGCGCCCACAGCGTCGCCACCGACGCTTCGGGGCGCCGGGCGCCCACGGCTCTCCCCGCAGGCGCAAGGCATGGCGGCGCTCCTGGTCACCGTGACGATCTGGGCGGCCTTCGCGCTCAGTGCCCGAGCGCTCAGTGCCTCCTCCCTCAAGCCCGCCGACGCCGCCCTCCTGCGCTTCGGAGTGCCCCTGCTGGTCCTCGCGCCCGCTCTGTGGCGCCGTCGCCGGAAGATCGCCGCTGTGCGCCCGGCGGCTGCCGCGAAGATCATTTGCGGCGCCGGAGTGCCCTTCTTCCTAGCGGCCATGCACGGCGGCGCCCTCACCTCCGCCGCCTTCGTCGGCTCCCTGATCCCCGGGATGGTTCCGCTGTTCGTCGCGGCTCTCATGGTCGCGGCTGGTCGCGGCCTGCCCAGGGGCGTCCAGAGCGTGGGACTGGGGCTCATCGCGGTAGGCGTGCTCGCCCTCGTCTGGCGCTACGTGGTCCCACTGGACACCGACGTACTGGCCGGGGCCGGTACGCTGCTGGTCGCCAGCGGGCTGTGGGCCCTGTACACCGTGGGACTGCGCGAGGTGGACCTCGACCCCGTCGGGTCGATCGGACTGCTCTGCCTGCCCTCCTTCGCGATCATGGCGCTGCTGGCCCTGACGGGCATGCTGCCCACCGGTCTCGCCTCCGCGACCGCCGGGGACATCGCGCTGTTCCTGGTGGTGCAGGGGCTCGGTGTGGGGCTGTGCGCCGGCCTGCTCTACGCCTTCGCCATCCGCAGGTTGGGCGCGGAGCGCAGCTCCGTCTTCGGAAGCCTGAGCCCGGTCGCCGTCGTCCTGCTCGCCATCCCCCTGCTCGACGAGTCACCCACCCCCGCCGTCCTGCTGGGCGTTCCCCTGATCACCGCCGGCGTCGTCCTCGCCAACCGGCGTCCCCGCACCCCTTCCCCCACCGAGGTTCCCGCAGATGCTTGAGCTCCTCCTGCCGCCACCCGTCGACCCCCTGTGGGACCTCGCCGAGGCCTTCGAGGCTGATGCGCGGCCCGAGCGCTTGAACCTGGTACTCGGGGTGTACCGCGACCACACCGACACCACTCCCGTCATGGCGGCCGTCCGCGAGGCGGAGATGCGCCTCGCGGAGCGCTCCGCGTCCAAGGAGTACCGCGGTCTCTCCGGTAACGCGGCCTTCAACCGGGCCATGCTCTCGATGGTCCTGGGCGCCCAGGCCACCGTCGAACGGGCTGTGGCCGTCCAGACCGTCGCCGGCAGCGGAGCGTTGCGCCTGCTCGCCGACCTGATCTGCCGAACCCGTCCCGGCTCCACCGTCTGGATCAGCGACCCCGCCTACGTCAACCACCGGCCCATCATGGAAGCGGCCGGACTGAAGGTGCGCACGTACGCGTGGGTCGACTCCGAAGGGCGCTTCGACGAGTCGGGGATGTTGCACGACCTGCGGGGAGCCGGTCGTGACGACGTCGTACTGCTCCAGGGCTGCTGTCACAACCCCACCGGTGTCGACCCCACCCGGCAGACCTGGGAGAAGCTCGCCGAACTCGCCGTCCGAGACGGCTGGATACCCTTCGTCGACCTTGCCTACCACGGGCTCGGCGACGGGCTCGACGAGGACCTCTTCGCCACCCGACTGCTCGCCCGGCGAGTGCCCGAGGTGCTGATCGCCGTCAGCTGTTCGAAGAACTTCGGCCTGTACGCCGACCGCACCGGCTGCGCCCTCGTGGTCGGCGCGTCCCGGCCCGCGCTGCGCCACGCCGAGACGGCGCTGCAGAACGCCGCCCGCACGCTCTACTCGATGCCGCCCGAGCACGGGGCCGCCATCGTGACCACCGTCCTCGAAGACGCGGAGCTGAGCGCTCTGTGGCGGGAGGAACTGGACCTCATGCGGGCTCGGATCACCGCCAACCGGACGGAGTTGACCAGCCAACTGCGCGCACTGGGCTGGGAGGGAGAGGCACAGGCGCTCTCGCAGCAGAAGGGCATGTTCTCGATGTTGCCGCTCACGGCGACGCAGATGCTCCAGTTGCGCAACCAGTTCGCCATCTACGGGACCACCGCGGGGCGCATCAACATCGCGGGCATCCCGCAGTCGCGCGTTTGCTACCTCGCCCGGGGAATCGCCGAGGTGCTGGGAACGCCGGCCCGCTGAGCCCGCGGCAGCCGCCGCCGCGGCGGGCCGGAGCTCATCGACGCGGGGCGCCTGGCCCCGCGATCGTTCCGTCCGCCCGGCAACGGACCGGTACCGCAGCCACGAACATCTCCTCCGGCAGTTCGGCAAGCCCCAGGAGCCCCGTGGTGGCTTCGACGGCCACCCGGTGCCAGACCCGTGCGTCGCGCAGCATCGCGTGACCACCGCGGTCCATGGCCACACCCGTCACCCGGGCTCCGGCCTCCCGGGCCCGCCCGAGGAACTCCCAGGTGCCCCGTGCATCGGTGACGCGGTCAGCCTCGTCATGGAGCAGGACCACCGTGGTGCGCGCCAGGTGCCCGACGGGTTCACCCGGCGGGCACCAGGGGGCCAGGCCCAGCACGCCGCGGACAGCCGGGTCCGCGGCGGCACGCAACGCGGCACGGCCCCCCATCGAATGACCGACCAGGACCACCGGCAGCGGGCCGACGGCCGCACGTAGCTCCTCCAACGCCTGCCGGACGTCGCCCACCGGGTCCTGCCGTTCGCCGTTCCAACCACGACAGCGGTAGCGAACCTGCGCCACCAGGAGCTTCGAGGGGGCGACCTTCAGCAACCCCCGGACGAAGGGGCGCATGCGCTGCCGAGGCAGGTTCAGCCGAGTCGGTGGCCCGAGGCCGTCCGCCCGTCCGCCGTGCAGCACCAGCACCGCGGCGCTCGGAGCGGACGGCATCCCGACGACCGACAGGGCGCCCGCGCCGGCGGTGGCGCGGGCCGGCTCGACGGGGGGAGGTTGCTGCTGGCTCACCGGCGCCACCCTACGGCCTTCGTATCGGGCAGGAAGCGGGGGATTCCGCCGCCCCGCCGCCGCGAGGCAGGGGGCGTGCTCACGAGCGCGACTCCCGCGCGTACCAGGCCGCGGGCGTGAGCGGCATGGCACAGTGCCCGTCCCGGGTGGGCCGTACGGCGAGGATCTGGTCCACCCCCATGCGGCCCTCGCGGAACGCGAGGGAGCTTCCGGCGAGGTACAGGCGCCATACCCGCGCGGTGGTCTCACCGACGAGGGCTTCGAAGTCCTCCCAACGTTCTTCCAAGGTGGCCCTCCAGGCGTCGATGGTCCGTGCGTAGTGCTCGCGCAGTGCCTCGACCGACCGCACTTCGAGTCCGCCGTCCTCCAGGAGGTCCACGGTGCGCCCCACCGGCCTCATGTGCATGTCCGGGGCGATGTACGTCTCGATGAAGGCGCCGCCACCGGGCGCCTTGGAGCCCCGGGACATCTGCTGGACCAAAAGGCGCCCCCGCGGACGTAGGGCGTCGTGCAACAGCGAGACGAAGGCGGGGTACTCGCCGGCGCCGACGTGTTCGCCCATCTCGATGGCACACGCGGCGTCGTACCCGCCGCCCTCGACGTGCCGGTAGTGGCGCAGCTGTACCTCGACGAGATCGCCCAACCCTTCCTGCGCGACGCGTTCCAACACGGCGTCCCGCTGAGCGCGTGACAGGGTCACCGCGGTGACCTGGGCCTTGTACTCCCGGGCGGCGTAGAGCGCGAACGAGCCCCAGCCACAGCCGACGTCCAGGACACGGGAACCCTGGTGGAGCCCGAGCTTGCGGCAGATCAGTTCCAGCTTGTCCCGCTGGGCGTCTGCCAGTGTGTAGCCGGACGCCTCGGGGCGGGTCCAGTAGCCGCAGGAGTAGGCCATCGACGGGTCCAACAGCAGAGCGTAGAACTCGTTCGACAGGTCGTAGTGATGACTGATGGCCGCCCGGTCCCGGGCGGACGAGTGCAGCCGCCCGCGCAGCCGGGCCCGGGGTGCGTCCGGCACGGGCGGGGGCATCCCTGCCGCTCCCAGCCCGAGCGCGAGGGCGCCGGCCCGGGCCCAGGTGGCCGGGTGTGGGCGGGCGGTCCCTTGATCGCGTACAGCTTGCCAGGCCCGGCCGAGCCCTTCGGCGAGATCGCCCGACACGTTGAGGTCCCCGCAGATGTAGGCCTCGGCCAGTCCTAGTTCTCCCGGCTGCCACAGCAACCGGCGCAGTGCGTCCGGGGAGCGCAACACCACCAGCGGGGCGTCCTGCGGGCCGGCCTCGGTGCCGTCCCAAGCACGGACGCGGACCGGGGCCGGGCCGGTGAAGAAGAGCCCCAGGAGCTCGATCAGACGGTCTGCCACGGGCCTCATCGGGCCGCCCCTTCCCGGAGCACGATCTGCCTCACGTCGAGGTAGCGGGCACGGAAGCCCGCTTCGGAGTAGGCCAGGTAGAACTCCCACATCCGGCTGAAGACGGCGTCGAAACCGAGGTCGGCGACGTCCTGGCCGCGGGCGGTGAACCGTTCTCGCCACAGGCGTAGGGTTTCGGCGTAGTGGTCGCCGTAGCCCTGGTCCGAGACGATGGCCAGGCCCGCCCGGGCCGTGTGCTCCTCGATGGCCTCCCGGGAGGGGATCAGGCCGCCAGGAAAGACGTACTTGCTGATCCAGGTGTGGGTGTCGGCGGTGCGCAGCATCTCCTGGTGGCCCATGGTGATGGCCTGGAGGGCGACGCGCCCGCCCGGGGCCAGTGCCCTGTGCAGCGAGTCGAAGTAGTCGGGCCAGTACTCCGCTCCCACCGCCTCCACCATCTCGACACTGACCACCGCCTCGTACTGCCCCTGGACGTCCCGGTAGTCGCACAGCTGCACGTCCACCCGGTCGGACAGTCCGGCGGCGGCGATCCGCTGCCGCGCCAGGTCCTGCTGCTCGGCCGAGAGCGTCACGGTGGTCACTCGTGCGCCCCGGGCGGCGGCCCGTAGGGCCAGCTCGCCCCAGCCGGTGCCGATTTCCAGAAGTCGGGTCCCGGCCCCGACGGCTGCCAGGGAGAGGAGCCTGTCGATCTTCCGGTGCTGGGCCGCTGCCAGCGATTCCTGGCGGGCGGGAAAGGCGCAGAAGACGGCCGAGGAGTAGGTGAGGGTCTCGTCGAGGAAGAGCGCGAACAGGTCGTTGGACAGGTCGTAGTGTCGTTGGATGTTCTCCCGTGCGCCGGAGCGGGTGTTGCGCTGTGCCGCGGGCCGTCTCCTGGTCCACGCTCCGCGCAGTCGGCGCAGCGGCGCCGGCACGAGGTCTTCGATGTGCGCGGCCAGGACGGTGAGCAAGGCGGGCAGGTCGTCACTGTCCCACTCGCCCGCCATGTGGGACTCACCGAACCCGATGAGCCCCTGGGCGGCGATGCGTCGGAAGAAGGCGTCGGGGGCGTGCACGGTCAGCGAGGGGCCGCTGCCGGAGGCCGGCTCGGAACCGAAGCGGCAGCGGACCGGTAGTCCAAGAAGGGCGCGTCGTACGAGCGCCCTGGCGACGGCCGTGTGTCCGAACGGAGCCGTCGGCCGCCGTAGGACGTCCGGCCAGGTCCGGGCGGACACCGGGGTGGAGGGGGCCGACGGGGGCAGGGAGAGGGTCACGGGGCGATACCTTCCTGGGGAACGTGAACGGGCCTGGGCTGGACGGGCAGCCCGCGCAGGAACAGTTGGATGCCGTGGCGGTGGATGCCCGCCCAGACAGCGGCGGTCGACCACGGGCGGCGTGCGGCCATCCGCAGCAGCCCCACGGTGTCGGCCGGGCGACGCCGGCCCCTCAGCACCGCGGTGAACACCCGGTCCCCGGCGAGGGCGAGCGTCACGGTGATCTCCAGCCGCTCCGCGGGCTCCGGCAGCCGCATGGTGTAGTGGCCGTCGACGGGGAAGAACGGCGAGACGTAGAACTCCTTCGCGATCTCAGCCCGGTCACCTCGGTCGGGTCTCAGTAGATAGCGGTGTCGTTGTCCGTAGGTGTTGTGCACTTCTGCCACGACGCACACCAGGGAGCCGGCGCGGTCGTGACACCAGTAAAGGGTCAACGGGTTGAACACATAGCCGAACACCCGGGCGTGCGTGAGCATCAGCACCCGTCCGTCCGCCGACTTCACTCCTCGGGACCGCAGGTAGGCGTCGATTCCGGCCCGGAAGGTGGGGGTGCCCGCTTCGAAGTGGTCCCCCACCTCGAAGCGGGCCAGCGCCCTCAACGGGCGGGGCTGCTCTGGGAGCGCGTCGAGGTCGACGAACCAGAGGTAGGTGCGGTGGCGAAAGGAGTGCCGGACGGGTGAGGTACGAGCGTGGGCCACCACGCACTCGTAGAGTGCCGGCGTCCCGGGCGCGGGCGGCCGGCCGCCTCTGACGACCCGCCGGGGCGAGATCACCAGCGCACCCCGAGCGCGGCGGCGGCCCGCACACCGGAGCGGCAGCCGTCCTCGTGGAACCCCCAGCCGTGGTAGGCGCCGGCGAAGGCGGTGACGGCGGTGTTGAGGCGGGGCAGCATCCGTTGCGCCGCCACCGACTGCGGGGTGTAGAGCGGATGGGCGTACTCCATACGGGCCAGCACCCGCTCGGAGGGCACCTGCCCGGCCGTGTTCAGACTCACCACGTAGGTGGTGGCGCCGGTGAGCCGTTGGAGTCGCGTCATGTCGTAGCTGACCCGTACGCCGGCCGCCGGGGTACCGCAGTGCGGCAGGTGGTAGTTCCAGGAGGCCCGGGCCCGTGTCGAGCGGGGCAGCAGGCTGGTGTCGGTGTGCAAGACCGTCGGGTTGGAGGAGTAGCGGAAGGCGCCGAGTACGGCGGATTCGTCCGGGGTGGGGTCGGCGAGCATGCGCAGTGCCTGGTCCGGGTGCGTGGCGATGACCACCGCGTCGTAGGTCTGTTCTTCGCCTTCGCCGGTGGCGAGTTGGACGCGCCCCGGCGCGCGGGTGACGCGTACCACGGGGGTCGCGGTGATCGTGGTCCCGATTTCCTTGGCGACCTTGTGCACGTAGGCGGCGGAGCCCCCGGTGACGGTCCGCCAGCGGGGGGAGCCGCTGATCGAGAGCAGACCGTGGTGGGAGAGGAAGCGGAACAGGTAGGCAGCCGGGTACTGCAGGGCGTCCGCTGCGGCGCAGGACCAGACGGCGGACACCAGGGGGGTCAGGAAGTGGGAGACGAAGTACGGGGAGAACCGGTGCTCGCCCAGGAAGGCGCCGAGGGTGTGGTGGTCGGGGCCGCCCTGCTTCAGCAGCTTTCGGGCGGCGCGGTGGAAGAGGGGTACTTCGGCGAGGAGACGCAGGTACCGGGGCCGGAGGGCGGCCCTACCGGTGAACAGGGACGCCGGCCCCCGGGCGCCGGCGTACTCCAGTGCGCAGCCGTCACAGCGTACGGACATGCTCATTTCCGAGTCCTGGGTGTGTACACCCAGTTCGTTGAAGAGCCTCAGCAGGTGCGGGTAGGTGCGCGCGTTGTGCACGATGAATCCCGAGTCGACCCCGAGGGTGCCGCCGCCATCCGCGGGCAGGTCATGCGTGTGGGCATGGCCCCCCAGCCGGGGCTCGGCCTCGTAGAGCGTGACCTCGCACGCCTTCTGCAGGACGTAGGCGGCGGTCAGTCCCGCCACGCCGCCGCCGATCACGGCCACTCTTCGGCGTTCCACAGTGCGTCGCTCCCCACCAGTCGCCACGCCGCCCGGTGGCGGCAGTTCACCCCTTCTTCGCAGCAGGCGGCGCGCCGGATTGGTGCGGATGGTGCCGGGGCGGTGGTCGGTGGCGGGCCCGGTGCCCGAACGGGAGCCGGCCCGCTGCCTCCCCGAGGCAGCGGGCCGGACGGCGTACGGTTCAGGCGTTGATGCAGGTGTTCCCGAAGGACGGGCTGAGCAGTCCGATCAGGCTGACGGAGTTGCCGCAGGCGTTGATCGGGATGTGGATCGGCACCTGGAACAGGTTTCCGGAGGCCACCCCGGGTGAGTGGGCGGCCACGCCCTGCGCACCGGCGTCCGCGGCGGCGGTCGCCGCGCCGCCGAAGACCATCGCGCCGGCAGCCAGCGCCAGTCCCGCACCCTTGAACAGTCGTGACATCGCAGTTCCTCCACAGCAGTTGTGGTGCCGGTGGCCGTGACCGCCGGCGGACCCGGTGCTCCGGGCCCTCAGCGCTTCTTCGTGGTCACCGCTGCGGTGGTTGGGTGGTACCCGCCGGATTCCCTCGATCGGAGCAGCAGCCGCTCTTGCCGCACGCGGGCGGGGCCGGGTCGGTGGCCCACGCCGGTGGTCGCGGGTTCAGTTTGGTGGAGGAGTACTCGCTGTTGCGGCTGACTGCCGTGAGCGTCGCCTCCAAGATGGACCTTCCCAATGGTGTTCGGCGTTCTCAGCCTACGCCTTCGTCAGGGCGCTCTTGGGGGAGGCGATTTTGCGCCATTGCCCTTTGGTGCGGGCGGGATTGCGGCGGCCGGCCTCTGGGCAGGCCTCGGAGCAGCTGTTACGAGCGGCTACTAGCGGGCCGGCTTCCCGAGGGGACGCGGCGGAAGAAGTGCACTTCGCCAAGTTCTCACACGGGAGTCCGAGTCGGTTTTCGGTCGTTCCGCAAGAGCTGTTCGAGATCCCCTCGAAGCTCGCCGCAAGAGCCCTATCCTTCTACAAAGTTGTAGAAATTCGACGGGCCGGACGGCCTTCGCGGTCGTTCCGGTCGTGCCGTCGAAGGCTCTCGATGGCCACGCCATCGCGGCGTTCGGCGTGCGACGTCACCGTACATTCCCTGGGAGGGCACGCATGGCCGCGATCGATCTTGAGAAGGTGCTGGACAAGGCTTGGGCGGACAAGAGCCTGTCGGAGATCCTGGCCGCCCCGGTGGGGGCGCTCAAGGGGGTTTCCGAGCGCGACGGCGAACTGCTGGCCGAGGCCTTCGGAGTCAAGACCGTGGCTGATCTCGCCGAGTTGAAGTACGTGCGCTGGGCACAGGCGCTCGCGGCGCTGCACGCGGCCAGGTAATCGGCGCCCCCTCGCAGAGAGTCCCGCCGCCCTTCCGGGGTGGCGGGATTCGTCGTTCGCGGGGCCGTCCGCGCTGACCGGGCGTGACGGCGCCTCAGGCGATCCGGAGTGGGGTACATGTCGAGCCTGGCTAGATGTGGCGGCGGGGGAGGGGGCATGCCGCGGGGTGCCCCGTGCCACAAACTTCTACAGTGATGTAGAAATGAAGGCGTGCGGGTCGCCCCTCTTCCGGACCCGCGCGACACGTCTTTCGACAAACGGAGTTGGCATGGCCCTGTGGGACCGCATCAAGGAGTCCGCATCGACGATGCAGACCCAGCTGGTGGCGAAGAAGAACGACCTCAAGAGCGGCGCCTTCCGGGACGCGAGCATGGCCATGTGTGCGCTGGTCGCCGCCGCCGACGGCACCATCGACCCGATGGAGCGGCGCCGGGTGGCCCAGCTCATCGCATCGAACGAAGTCCTGCAGAACTTCGACGCGGACGACCTGCGTCGCCGCTTCGAGGACAACCTCAACAAGCTCACCACGGACTTCGACTTCGGCAAGGTCAGCGTTCTCCAGGAGGTCGCCAAGGCCAAGAAGAAGCCGGCCGAGGCCCGCGCCGTCATCCAGATCGGGATCGTGATCGGCGGTGCCGACGGCGACTTCGACAAGACCGAGCAGGCCGTGGTCCGGGAAGCCTGCTACACCCTGGACCTGCCTCCGCACGAGTTCGACCTCTAACCGGCCGCCGTATCCACACAGCGGCCAAGCGATGTCAACTGCGAGGCCCCGCTTGGTCGTCGGCTCGTCCGGGAGTGCCCCTGGGCGGTGCGGTGCGCCGCATTTGACGCCGCGCAAGACCCGCCGGGAGGGGCACAACGGACCTCTCGGGGTCGTTGCGCCCCTCCCGGCGGGCACGTGGGCGCTGCCCGGTGGACCTCAGCTGTGCGCGGCTGCCAGACGCAGGAGCGCGTCCACCGGCCACTGGTCGTCCGCGTGGCGACCGTAACGAAGGGCCCGCACCTGGCCGTCCGGGCCGATCAGGAAGTCAGCCGGCAGGCCGAGCGCGCTCTCCCCGCTCGCGGGCCCGCCGGGCCGCCGAGCGGTGGCACCGCGCAGCAGAGCGGGCCAGACCCGCGGGTCCAGTAGCGCCCGCCGGGACGCCTCGACGCCGAAGGCCCGGTAGAGCCCCTTGCCGGGGTCGGCCACGGTGGCGAAGGGGAGATCGCCCTGGTAGGGGAGCATTGCCTCGACGGTGGAGTGGAAGACGGCCACCTCCACGATGCCTGCGTCCCGGATCTCCTGATGGCGTCTGGCGACGGACCGGAGGTGCAGGTTGCACACCGGACACCCCGCAAAACGCCGGAACTGTAGGTGGACCAAGGCGTGCGGGGCGGGGACGCGCACCTGTTCGCCGGTGATCGTGGTCAGGGAACGTGGCGTCACCGCGTCGCCCGGTGCCAGCCGCCCTGGCGTACGTCCGGCTTGACGGGGGTCGAGGGGGGCGCTCGTCATGGTGCCTCCTGGGAGAGCCTTGGCCAGGGGGAGCCCGTCGGAGGCCTGGCCGCAAGCGTTTCCCGCACGGCGGTGCGCCAGTCCTTGGTGGGGGCGTATCCGAGTTTGCGTGCGGCGCGGTCGCTGGGGCAGTACCAGTCCCGCGCGACGTGCACCAGGGACCGTGTGAGGAAGGGGGCGGCCCCTGGTAGTACCGGGTGCAGCGCTTCCATGAGGCCGCCGAAGGCGTATCCGGCCCGGTAGGGGACGCTGAGGCGGGGTGCGGGCAGGCCCGTCTCCGCGGCGATGAAATCCAGTACCTCGCGCATCGTGGGGAAGGAGGGCCCGCAGATGTGGAAGGACTCGTAAGGGTCCAGGCCCTCGGCGAGCGCAGCCAGGGCCATGCCCTGCCCGAGGTCGGTGTCGGCGACCAGTGCCAGCCGGCTGCGTCCGCCGGCGAGCCACGGCACCATGCGGGTCCGCAGTCGGGGGACGAGGGCGGGAACCATGCCGAGGGAGTTGCCGGCGCCCACGAAGTGCCCCAGTCGCAGTACGACCATCTCGGTTCCGTGGCCGGCCACCTCGCGCATGTGTTCGTCGAGGTCGATCAGTCGGTCCGCGTGCGGCCAGAAGCCGGTGGGGCGCAGGGGTGAGAAGTCGTCGACGGGCTCGCCGTCCAGGGACGGTGTGCCGACGGCGACGGTCGAGGCGAGCACGAAGCGCCGCACTCCCGCTGCCCGTGCCCGGGCGAGGAGGTCCAGGGCCGGCTCCAGGAAGCGGGTGTGCTCCTCGCGCCGATGCCCCCAGAACGCCCCCCAGGTGCCGGCGTGGCAGACCACGTCGATGTCTTGGACGACTTCGCGCCGGTAGCGAGGGTCCATCAGGTCCCCGACCCGTACCTCTCCGTGGAAGCCGGCGGGGAGGCGCTCTGGAGTGCGGCAGGCGGCTACTGGTTCGACCTGGGGGTTCGTGGCCAGCGTGGAGAGGGTGTGGCTGCCGAGGAACCCCGTGGCCCCGGTGACCAGTACGCGTGTCCTGTTGTTGTTCGCGGTCACCGGCCGCCTCCCGTTCCGGCCGGCGTGGCCGCGTGCCGGTTCACAGCGCGACCAGCCAGCGGCGGAGCCGTTGGGCCTCGCCCTCGACGATGGCGGGGTCGCCGAAGCTGTGGGCCAGCAGGCTCGCGCCCTGAAGGGCGGACAGTAGGTGGACCGCGAGTTGGCGGGGCTCCTGGTTGGTTTCCAGGGCTCCGAAGCGCTCGGTGAGCCAGTCGAGGATCCCGGCGAAGACGTCGCTCGCGCTGTGCGCCAGCGGGCCGCCGTGCTTGCCGAGTTCCGCGCAGAGCGTGCCCATGGGGCAGCCGCTGCGCGCCAGTGAGTCGCGGTTGTCCAGGGTCATGGTGATGAAGGAGTCGATCTCGGCCCGGGGGTCGGCATGCGTCTCCCAGTGTCGTTGCAGGTCTGCCTGGTGGCTGGCTTGCTGCTCGATCAGGGCCTGCCCGAGGTCGTCCTTGGTCTTGAAGTAGTAGTAGACGTTGCCCAGCGGAACCTCCGCCTCACGAGCGATGTCCGCCAAGGTCGTGCGGTGGAAACCCTGCTCGTGGACGACCTTCACCGCCGCCTGCACCAGCCGGGTGCGCTTCCCGGTATCCGTTCGCGTCATGTCAGTTAGTCAACTAACTAACTGAGTGGATGTCAATCCCTCTTGAATCAGCAGCACTGGTGAACACTGCTGTCGGGCAAGGGGGTTCACCCGACCGGCAACCGTCGGGCGGGGCCCGTGGCTTGGGTCAAAGTGCGGTGGCCGTCTTCAACACGAAGAACAAGGTGACCGCCGCATTGGCGGAGGACAACGCCGAAGCCGCAGTTCCCGCAGCCGCCGTCCACACCGCCAGTCCCACCCTCGTGAAGACGCTCGGCCAACTCAGGCCGGAGGGGGGCGGGCCGAGCAGGGCCGCCACCCTCCGCGGCACCGGCCCGGCCGCGAAGTGCGCCAACGTCACCGCCGGCGCACCCCGGGAGACGAGGGCGGCCTTCCCGATGGCCCTGGCCGTCACCCGTCTGCTTCCGATCACGCGGGCCGCCTCCTCGTCCGCCCACCGCTCAACGGTGTAGCCCACGGTCGTACTCAGTGGCCGCAGGAAGGGGTTCGCCCGCGCGGCCAGTCGCACCACGACCAGGTACCGGTGGTGGGACCAGGCCAGATGGGCCCGCTCGTGGGCGAACAAGGCCCTGCGCTCCGGACCCTCCAGGCACGAGAGCATCCCCGTGGACACCACCACCCGGGCGCGCCTTCCGGGCAGGGCGTAGGCGTAGGGTGCCCCGTCGGGCAGTACGGTCACGGTCGAGGCGGGCCGCCCGACGAGTGCGCGCCCGGCCCGCCGCCGCACCCGCAGGTGCTGCCACAGCACCCGGGAACAACCGGTGAGGACTGCCAGCAGCGCGGGGATGGCCACCTTTCCGGCGACCTCGTCGTACGGCAGTGCTTCGCGCACTTCGGGATCGGACCAGGCGTCCGGCAGCGGATTTCCCGGGAGTTGCGCCGTCCCCACCACCATCAACAGCGCCAGGCACAGGGTGCTGCACACCGCCAGCGTCCCGGCCGCGGCCGACAGGAGCCGGGTAGCGGTACGCGGGTGGAGGTGCTGCTCGGCCAGCCGGGCGACGGGCCAGACGGTCAGCGGCAGCACCAGCGGAAGGAAGACGAAGACCCCCATGGCCTCAGCCCTCCGGTTCCGCGGCCTGCCGCAGCAGATCCCGCAGCAGCCGTTCGTCACCCGGTGGCAGGGCCGTCACGAAACTGGCCAGGACTGCTTCCCGGTCCCGTTCTCCGTCCAACACCCGGCGCATGCGAAGCGCCGCCAACCCGGCTTCGTCGGCCGCCGGCCGCCACACGAACGAACGACCCGCCTTCTCGCGGGTCACCGCCCCCTTGGCCAGCAGTCGCGTGAGGATGGTGATCACCGTGGTGTAGGCGAGGTGTCCTCCGATCCAACCCTGCACCCAAGCGGTGCTCGCCGGCCCCGGGGCCTGCCGCAACGCATCGAGCACCTGCGCTTCCAGCTCACCCTGGCCGCGCCTTCGCCGTGCCCCGTCTCTCACCCGCTCGTCCTCCAGCCGCCCGTCCTCGTGCCCCGCCCGGGGGCGGTACATCGTAGTCGCGAAGAAGCCGTGCCCCGACTCGGTGAGGGGTGCGGCGGCGGCAGGCGGGCCGCGTCGCCACTGTGTCGTGCTGGGCACCGCCTCCGGCGGCGTGGGTGCGCTGACCAGTCCCCGATGACGGGCCGCCCCTGGGCGTGCGGACGGCAACGGGCCCAGACTGGTTCTATGAGTGGCACGCCGGCCATCTCCCTGAGCGGCCTGACCAAACGGTACGGGCCGGTCGTCGGGGTTCAGGACCTGAGCCTGGAAGTGACCGCGGGCGAGGTGTTCGGCTTCCTCGGCCCGAACGGGGCCGGGAAGACGACCACCCTGCGGTGTCTGACCGGGCTGCTGCGGCCCACGTCCGGGCAGGTCCAGGTGCTCGGCATGGACCCGTCCGCTGATCATCGACGGCTGACTCCCGAGCTGGGGTACCTGCCCGGTGAACTGCGCCTCTATCCGGAGTTGACGGGCGCGCAGACCCTGGAGTTGCTGTCCTCGCTCCACGGGATACCCACCCCCCGGCGCGCGCGGTTGTGCGAGCGGCTGGGCCTGACGGACCGGGCCCTCGCGCGGCCCGTGGGAGGGTACTCGCGCGGGATGAAACAGCAGCTCGGACTCGTACAGGCGCTCCAGCACGATCCGCGGCTTCTCATACTCGACGAGCCCACCGAGGGGCTCGACCCGCTGGTGCAGGAGACCTTCTTCGAACTACTCGCGGAGGCGTCGTCTTCGGGACGGACCGTACTGCTGTCCAGTCATGTGCTGCCGGAGGTGCAGCGGGCCTGTGGTCGGGTGGCGGTGGTCCGCAACGGCCGGCTGGTGGCCGTCGAGAGCGTGGCTGCCTTGCGGGAGGCGCGAGCCCGACGCATTCGACTGGTCTTCGGGGACGGCAGGGGCGTGCGGGGTCTGGGCGAGGCGGACCAGTGGTCCCCGCAGTGGCGGGGTGATCGAGTGGAACTGCTCGTCCCGCCGAGCGAGGTGGTCGTGGCCCTGCGGGGCCTGCTCGACCTCCCGGTGGCCGATGTCACGGTGGAGGAGTCCGGGCTCGACGAGGCCTTCTTGGACCTGTACCGCAACGGCCCCGGAGCGCCGCCGTGAGCCGCCGGTGGCCCCTGCTGTGGTTGGCGCTGCACCGGCGGCGCCGGATGCTCGGGGTGCTGGTCGTGGGGATGATCGTGTTCGAGTCGCTCATCGTGGTCGTGGCGAACACGGTCGCGCCCGGCCCGCTGTTCTCGGCGAACGGCACGGGCACCCCCTCCGCCTACCGGGCCTTCAGCGGGTCAAGCGGGGAGGTCTCGATCGCCAGTTACCCGGGATTGTTGGGCGCGGGGCTGGTGCATCCGTTCTGGATCGCCATGCAGCTCACCGCGATCGGCTCGCTCGCTGCCGCCGCGGTGGCGGCGGACGTCGAATCCGGCACCATCGAGCTGCTGATGGTGAGGCCGGTCAGCCGGACCCGGCTGTTGGCGGAGCGAACAGCCGCCCTGGTGATCGCTTCCCTCGCTTTGAACGCCGCGGCCACGCTCACCGTCGCCGTGGGGGTGGTTCTGTCTCCGGAGATCCATCAGGACGTGTCCGTCGGCGGGGTCCTGGCCGCCGGGCTGATGGGCTTTGCCTTCGCCCTGTGCGTGGGTGGCCCGGCGCTGGCAGTCTCGGCGTGGGGCCGGCGGAGGGCTCAGGTGGTGGGTGCGAGCATCGCCTTCGGAGCAGTGGGTTTCGCGGTGAACTTCATCGCCCTGGCGTGGTCGAAGGCGGCTCCGCTGCGGTTCATCAGCCCGTTCCACTACTACACGCCGGGGGACGCGCTGGCCCAGGGGCAGGTGTTGTGGCCGCAACTGGGCGTCCTCCTGGCTGTCGGGGTGGCCGGTCTGGCTCTCGGGCACGCCCTGCTGTTGCGGCGCGACCTGGCTCCGTAGCACCGCCGGGGTGAGGGCGGTGGCGGTCGCTGCCGGGTCTCAGCGGATGTCGAGCACCTCGGAGACCGGACGGCGAGGGGTGGCCGGTCCCTGCGGGCCGTAGCCCAGACGGATCACCATGTGCACGTGCCCCATCGCCGAACTCGGGTCACGGGCGGCCCAGCGCAGCTCCGGCCACTCCAGGGGCTGCGAGGTCATCGAGGCAACCAGGCCGTCGACGGTGGCCTGGAGGAGGACGCGTTCCAGAGCTTGCCCAGCTCGCATCCAGTCGAGCGGGGTATCAGCGGAGGTGCCCAGGATCGCGATCTGCGGGCGCTTTTCGAAGGGTAGCGAATCGCGCCCCGGTACCGGCCTCCAGGCGCCGAAGTCGCGGACGGGCGCGCTGCCGCCGTCCTGGCGCGGGCCGAAGGCCTCGGTCGGGATGCCTTCCGTCGAGGGCCCCTCGCCAGCTGCTCCGGTACGGGTCCAAGCGGCCATCTCGGCGCGGAGCGCGGGGTCGTCGGCCTCCCGGTATTCCGAATCGTGCACCAGGTCCAGGACGGCGTCGGTGTGCCAGGCGTCCGGCAGGACCAGGCGGCAGCCTTCGAGGAGCGCTGCGGCCCGCAGTTCGTCCTGGACCGGTGCGGGGATCTCCTCGTCGCTGAACGGGAACCGGCTGGTGTGCCGGCGCCGGAGGGCCGGGTGGAGGGCCGCGAGTTCACGTTCCGCGGTATCGAGCTCGCGCAGTTGGACCTGGGCCAGGTGCCAGGGGTCGTCCCCTTCCGGTAGCAGCCGGACGACCGGCTCCCAGCCGGCCTGCACGGCGGCCACCTGAAGGTTGAAGAGGGCTGCCGCGCAGCCCAGGTGGAGCGCTCGGTGGTCCGGGTCGGCCTGCGGCATGGTGCGGGAGGGGTCCGCGTGGAGCTCGATCGTTCGACCGCCTGTGCGGAAGAGGAATCTCCAGGGTTGCGCGTTGTGCATCGACGGTGCGGTGGTGGCGTCCTCGACGAGGGAGGCCACCACCGCCGGGTCGAGGGGCTGAGCGGGCATGATCGAGTCCTGTTCTGTACGGCATCGGCAGTCCGGCCGGGCCGCCGGTGCGGGGACGCGGGGTGCACCCCGCGCCGCTTGGGTGCGCCCCGAGGTGCTCACGTACCAGCATCACGGCCGGGGCCGGTGGCCGACTGGGCCGACCGGGCCTCCCACCGGGGCCGACCGGCCCTCGATTCACGGGGTGTCCGGCGGTTCTTCGCCACCCATGTCGAGGCGGAAGGGGGGGTAGGCGTCGGTCATCAAGGTCGCGTAGGCAGCTACGCGCAGCACCCACCGGTTAAGGCCCATCACCAGGTCGAACAGGTCACGGGGATAGCGTTCGGTGAAGGCGAGCGTCACCACCGCGATGAGGGCCAGCAGGGTGATGAGGCCGCCACCCCACCAGCCGCCGCGTGGTGCTCCCGTGAAGAAGCCGATGACGAGGTAGTGGGGGATGGCGAGCAGCCACCACTTGACCAGTACCAGGGGACGGGAGAGGCGCTCGGGGTAGGCGATGTCCAAACGGGCCGGGTAGTCCGGTTCGGCGCCGAGACTGAAGGGCGGGTACCTGTCGGTGCCCAGGGCCCCGTACGCGTAGTAGGAGACCCGCCACGACCACCGCAGGACGCCGAGGTTGAAGTCGAACAGCGCCTTGGGGTAGCGCTCGGTGAACAGGATCGCGAAGAAGGCGATCACGCTCACCACGAGGAAGGCGATCCACAGCAGGATCAGCACGAGGTAGTGGGGTATCGCGAGGATCCACTTGACCAGCCACAGCCAGCGTGAAAGCGGAGTGTCCAGCACCGCGTCCACCCTGACCGGCGACGACTTACTCATGGACATGACATATCACCGCTCCCTGTCTCTCCCTGCCACGGTGGGCTGTGGCCGAACGGGTCGATCCACCTCCCGGTGCGGAACACCACGGAAACCGAACGCGAGCCCGCCCACACCGGATCCCGCCCCGAGCGGGCCGTCAGCGGCGCTCTCCTGTCATTCTCCGCCTACCCGGCCAGGTGCGCCCCCGGGTGGCTTCCCCCCGAACCGAGGAGCCCGCAGAAGGGACGCAGAGCGGGCCCGCCCGGTACGCCGCACACCGGGCGAGCCAGGCCCCCTACGTCGAACCGCGGCCAGGTCAGTACGGCCAGGACCAGTCGGCCACCTCGGGCAGGTCCACCCCGTGCTCACGGATCCAGCGGTGGTGGCGGATCCGGTGGTCTGTCATCTGCTGACGAAGCGCGGTGGCCCGACCCGAGAGCCCGGGCACCCGGTCCAGGACGTCCATCACCAACTGGAACCGGTCCAGGTCATTGCGGACGACCATGTCGAACGGAGTGGTCGTGGTGCCGGACTCCTTGTACCCGCGCACGTGCAGGTTCGGATGGCCATGACGGCGGTAGGCCAGCCGGTGGATGAGCCACGGGTAGCCGTGGTAGGCGAAGATCACCGGCCTGTCCCGGGTGAACAGTGCGTCGTACTCCAGGTCCGTCATACCGTGCGGATGGTCCTCGTGGGGCATCAGCCGCGTCAGGTCCACCACGTTGACGACGCGTACGGACAGCTCCGGCAGGTGCTCGCGCAACAGGGCCGCCGCGGCGAGCGTCTCCATGGTGGGCACGTCTCCGGCGCAGGCCAGGACGACATCGGGCTCCTGACCTGCGTCCTGGGTACCCGCCCACTCCCAGATGCCCGCGCCACGAGTGCAGTGCGTACGGGCCTGCTCCATCGACAGCCAGTCGAAGGAAGGCTGCTTGCCGGCCACCACGACGTTCACCCGGTCGCGACTGCGCAGCACGTGGTCGGCCACGGCCAGCAGCGTGTTGGCGTCCGGCGGCAGGTAGACGCGTACCACCTCCGGACTCTTGTTGAGGACGTGGTCGACGAAGCCCGGGTCCTGGTGGGAGAAACCGTTGTGGTCCTGCCTCCACACGTGCGAGGTGAGGAGGTAGTTGAGCGAGGCGATGGGGGCCCGCCACGGCAGGGCACGGGAGCTCCGGAGCCACTTGATGTGCTGGCCGGCCATCGAGTCCACGATGTGCGCGAAGGCCTCGTAGGTGGAGATGAGGCCGTGCCGACCGGTCAGGAGGTAGCCCTCCAGCCAGCCCTGACAGGTGTGTTCCGAGAGGATCTCCATCACCCTCCCGTCCTGGGAGAGGTGCTCGTCCGTGCTCTCCGGTGCCGCCTGCCAAGCCTTCGCGGTGACCTCGTACAGGGCATCGAGGCGGTTGGAGGCCGTCTCGTCGGGACCGACCACCCGGAAGTCCCGGCGGTCGGCGGTGTCCGCCATCACCCGGGCGAGAAAGCCGCCCAGGACCTTGGTCGGCTGGTGGATGCCGGCACCGGGCCGGCTGACGGGGACGGCGTGTGCGTCGAGGTCGGGCAGGGGGAGCGACCGCAGGAGCAGCCCCCCGTTGGCGTGGGCGGTCGCACCGAGCCGACGGGCGCCCTCGGGAACGTGGGTCAGGACCTGCCGGACCGGCCGGCCCTCCTCGTCGAAGAGCTCCTGCGGTCGGTAGGACCGCAGCCACTGCTCCAACTGCCCGAGGTGCTCGGGGTTCTCCCGGACACCCGCGAGGGGGACCTGATGGGCGCGCCAGGTTCCCTCCACCGGATCTCCGTCCACCTGGCCCGGGCCCGTCCAGCCCTTGGGCGTGCGCAGCACGATCACCGGCCACCGGGGCCGCTCCCGCCTCTTGCTCTTGGTCCGCGCCTCGCGCTGGTACCGCGCGATGGAGTCCAGTGCCTTGTCCATCGCGGCGGCCATGGCCTCGTGGACAGCCAGCGGGTCCTTGCCCGAGACGTGCAGGGGTTCGTGACCGTAGCCGCGCAGCAGCGCGTCGAGTTCCGCCTCGGGAATGCGGGAGAGCAGCGTCGGATTAGCGATCTTGTACCCGTTGAGGTGGAGGATCGGCAGGACGGCGCCGTCGTGGACCGGATCGAGGAACTTGTTCGAGTGCCAGGAGGCTGCCAGCGGACCGGTCTCGGCCTCCCCGTCACCGATCACGCAGGCGACCAGCAGCCCCGGATTGTCAAAGGCCGCCCCGTACGCGTGCGAGAGGCAGTAGCCGAGCTCACCTCCCTCGTGGATGGACCCGGGAGTCTCCGGCGCCACGTGACTGGGCACCCCACCGGGGTAGGAGAACTGCTGGAACAGGCGCGCCATCCCCGCCGCGTCACGGCTCACGTCCGGATACGTCTCGGAGTAGCTGCCCTCCAGCCAGGAGTTGGCGAGGACGGCGGGTCCGCCGTGCCCGGGGCCCCAGACGCACAGGGCGTCGAGGGAGCGTTCCTTGATCACCCGGTTGAGATGGGTGTGGACGAGGTTGAGCCCGGGAGAGGTGCCCCAATGGCCGAGGAGCCGGGGCTTGATGTCCTCGGGGCGCAACGGACGCTTCAGGAGCGGGTTGTCAAGCAGGTAGATCTGGCCCACGGCAAGGTAGTTGGCGGCCCGCCAGTGGGCGTCCAGTTCGGCGACCGGGTACTTCGTCATCGAGATTCCTTCGTGGATACCCCCGACTGAAGGCCGGGGAGGAAATGAAGCTCCTGCGGAGCGGGGTGGCGAAGACTGTGCTCCTTGTCGGGGTGGATCCGGTGAACGCCGCTCGGGTGACCCCGTCCTTTGCACCTTGGCGCGGGGCCGGTGCGTGCAGACAGGGGATGACCGGCCCAAAGGACGGGACCTTCGGCCCAGCACCCGCGGGTCGTGGATGGCCGATGGTGGAAGGGCGAAAGGGGGATTCCTCCCCCAGGGCCGCGCGCCCACTCCTTGTTCCTTCTCGAATCAGCCGGAGGGCCGATCAGTGACCAGAGCCATCGCCGTGGGGGTGGACGGATCCCCGGAGAGCACGGCTGCCGCCGACTGGGCTGCCGCCGAGGCCGTCCACCGCGGCCTGCCGGTGAAGCTCTTGCACGCCTGGGGCTGGGAGCCCATGGACCTGCCGCTGGTACAAGACCCGGCCGGTGAGGCGGCCCGCGCCGATGTGTTGGTGAAGGCGGTGGAGACCGATCTCAGGCGGCGGTACCCGCAGATCTCCCTCTCCGTCGAAGTGGTGTCCGGCACCCCGGTGCCCTCGCTGCTGGCGGCTGCCCGCGACGCCGAGCTGACCGTCATCGGGACCCGGGGCCACGGTGCGCTCGCGGGCTCCCTCCTGGGATCCACCGGGCAGCAGGTCGTCGCGGCGGCCGAGCGGCCGATCGTGTCCGTGCGTACCCCGGCGCCCGGGAACGAACTGCCCACTTCCCGCGGCGGCGAGATCGTCGTGGGACAGCAGGGCGGCGTCGAGGAATCCGCCGAGGTGCTGGGCTTCGCCTTCCAAGCCGCTGCCGCGCGCGGGGCCGGCGTCCGCGCGGTACGGGCCTGGAACCTCCCGCCCATCTACGCCTACAGCCCCGGTTCGCTGAGGCTGGTCGACGAGGCCGGCGGCTTGGAGCCCTTCGAGCGGAAGGCCCTCCAACAGGCTCTCGCCCCCTGGCGGGACCGCTTCCCCGAGGTGCCGGTGGCCGAGCACGTGGAGATCGGCAGCGCCGGGCAGGTGCTCCTGTCGGCTGCTGCCGGAGCGGATCTGCTGGTGGTCGGCCGCAGGGCGCGGCGGTCTCCCATCGGAACGAGGGTCGGATCGGCAGCCCATGCGGTCCTGCACCACGCGCTGTGTCCAGTGGCTGTCGTGCCGCATCCCTGATCGGGGCCGATGGCGCCCCCGCTGGCAGGACACGAGGCGGCCCCGTTTCGGGGCTGGTGCCTGCCGCGCGCCCGGTGGCCGCGGTCCCTGGGGGGACGGCCGCGGCTACCGGGGAGCGTCCGCGCGTAGGTCCGCCAACAACTCGGCCTGACCTTCCAGGACGCCCGACAGGATGCTGCGCGCGACGCGGAGCAGCTCCGCCACCTCCTCGCTGGTGAGCCGGTAGTACACGTGGGCGCCTTCGCGTCGAGTGAGGACGAGGTTCGCCTTACGCAGGATCGAAAGCTGCTGGGAGAGGCTCGCGGCCTCCACGCCGACTTCGGGCAGCATCTCGGCGACCGCGTGTTCACGCTGGCTCAGCAACTCCAGGACCCGGATGCGCACCGGGTGGCCGAGTGTCTTGAAGAACTCGGCCTTGAGCTGGTAGAGGGGCCTGCTCGCCTCTGGGTTGCCCGCGTCCGCACCGCCCGGCTGTTCGGCCCGTTTCCTCGGCACCTTGTCCACCCCACACCGTCCGCTGTGAGGACGGCCCGATGCGTCCCCATCTCCATGTGTGACGCAACCTTCGCAGATTCCCGCAGGTTTCCGGCACGTGGACCTGCCTTCGAGGGCGCCTCCCCCGAGGGCGGCGGGGCTCGCCGGCCCCCGCCGCCCGCCCCCGGGCGAGGCGCGGCCGATCAGGCCTTCTTCAGGAACTCGGTCTTCAGGACGAGCCCCTTGACCTTCCGCGTACTGCACTCGACCTCGCCGGGACGAGAGGTGAGGCGGATGTTCTTGACCAGCGTCCCCCGCTTGAGGGTTTCCGAGGTGCCCTTGACCTTCAGGTCCTTGATCAGGGTCACGGAGTCCCCGTCCTGGAGCACTGTGCCGTTCGAGTCCTTGACAGTGATCTCGCTCATGGTCTTTCCCTTGCAGATTGGTTCGGTGGTTCGGTCAGGGGCGGCGCCCGTGTGCCCCGCGGGTGGACGGGCGTCAGGTGCCCATCCGGCCCGCCGGTCAGGGGGGTCACAGCGGAATGGTGACCTCGATGCTCTTGCCCCGCCCATCGGCGTGGGGCCGCACGGCTGCGGTTCCGCCGAGCTCGCCGGTCAGCTCGGCCACGATGGCCAGACCGCTGCCGGGAGCCCCGCTGGCCGCGCCGTGCAGCGGCGGCAGGAAGGGGTCCAGGTCATGGACGTCCACCGACAGCACCCCTGGCCCGTGCGAGTAGCTGATGGTGATCACCGGTGATACGGCGGCTGCGTGTCGTACGGCATTGGTGACCAGTTCGGCCACGATCAGCAGGGCGGGCCCCACGCTCGGGTGCCGGAGGCCGATGCCGCATTCGACGAGGATCAGCTCGGTGGTCTCCCGAGCTATCCGGACGGCCGCGCCGACCGCCGGCACGGTCAGCACGTGACGGTAGGGCAGCTGCGGCGAAGGGGAGGTGGTCACCGGTGCGCCCCCAGGCGAGGGCGGGTCAGGCGGAACCCGGACACGTTCTGGGGTCGGATGCGCACCAGGGTGTCGTGGGGGCCGTGAGCCCAGCCTGGCAGAGTGCGGCGGTAGTGGGCGGCTTCGTCGGGGTCGTCCACGACCTCGGCCGGTCCATGCGCACTGACGCTCCACCCCTCGGACTCGGCCGTGGCCGGCTTGTCCGCGTGGTAAGTCAGCGTTTCCCTTCCGACCACCGCCCTCTGCACGGGGGCGCGGACGACGAGTAGCCCGTGTTCCAGGGTGTGGAGCCCGGGGCGGACCTGGGCGTGTGCGCCCCGTAGGTAGACGAGACGGCCTTCGGTTGTGCCCCCGAGGAGCCATAGGGCCTCGGCGCCGCTGAGCTCGGTCATGAGGCGGTGCTGGGGGGTGGCTGTCACGGCGCGGCCTTCCGATCCGGTGGCGCTTCGAGGGCGGCGGTGGGGCGTGGGCCCGCTGGAGTCACGTCTGCGGTGGCCTGCGCGACGCTCTCGTTCCGCCGCAGGACGGAGGGAACCGTCCCCGGTCGGGATCCGCGCAACCGTCACGCCCGCCCCTTCTCGTCGTTCCACCGCGAGCAGCCGAAGTCGACCGCTGCCCGGGGCGGCTCTCGTGCATCCGCCGCCTCAGGATCTATGGAATTGCAGAGATTTGCAATCTAACCCGGACGCCCGCGCGCGGCGGCGCCCCACGGCCGGCGCGTGGACCCATGAGGGGAAGCTTGACGTGGAGCCGGTGGCCTTGATCGACCGGCGTGCGGGAGCAGGCGGGTGGCACGCAGTACGCGCGGGTCACCCTCACTCAGGCCGGCCGGATCATGGTCGCGGCAGCGGAATCGGTCGCAGCCGAGGTCGGACGGGCATAGCAGCAGGTCGAGCGCCCCAGCGCGGGCCGCATACGGCTCCCCGTCGCCACCTTCACCAGTGGCGGCAGGCACCTGCTGCCTGGAGCTCTCCCTCGGCTCATGGCACCCCGTCCCCGTACCCTGGTGCACGTCAGGGAGGGCGAGCCCGAGGACACCTTGCCCCTTGTCCGTCAAGGGGCCGTCGACCTCGCGCCCGCCTACCACTTCGACGGCCCGCTGCCCGTCGGGCCGGGTTCCAGCTCCGCCGCTTGCCGGGGCGACCGCCCGCACATCACGACGCTTGTCGAGGCCCTCGGCGAGCAGGCGTTGCATCGAGCAGGGATCCCGGAACGCCGCTCGGTGCCCCGCCGCTGACCTCCCCCGCGTGGGTAGCCCTGCGCAAGGACTCCGGAGGGGGCGGGCAACGCCCCGTCCTCCGTGTCGTTGCGGGCAGTGAGCACCTCGGGGGCGCGGTGAGCGGCGAGCCGCGCTTTGGGCCACTCACCCGCGCACCGCTGAGGCGGTCACGCAGCGCCCGGTGTCTCGGGCTCCACCAGTGAGGTCACGTGATCGGTGAGGGTGTCGAGGAGTTCTGCCGCGGCGCCGTCATCGCCGAGCACCAGGTAGTGGAGGGTCAACCCGTCCGTCATGGCCGCCAGATAGCGGGCCAACACGCCGATCGGCACTTTGGGTTCGAGGCGGACCGTCTCGGAAAGCCGCTCGATGAGCGTTTCGAAGGCCCGGCAGTACAACGCGTACTGCCGGCGTGCCAGGTGCTCGAAACCGGGCTGGCGCAGCGCGTACTGCGTGAGCTCGTAGGTGAGCATGTGCTCACCGGGGTGAGCCGCGACATGGTCCCAATAGGCCTGGAAACCGGCTCTGATGGTGGCCCGGAGCGTCTCCCGCGGTCGGATCGCCGCGGTGACCACGGCAGTGGAGTGATCCGTGATGGCCACGATGACCGACTCCACCAGTGCCTGCTTGGATTCGAAGCAGTAGTGGAAGACGCTCAGGGACACGCCGGCCTCGGCTGCGATGGAACGGGTGGTGGTCCGCGGGACGCCGTCGCGGGTCATGGCCCGGATCGCCGCCTCGGTCAGTTGCCGGCGCCGTTCCGCCGAGGGCACGCGTGCCATGGTTCTCTCCTCGTTGGCGCTCCGGCGCGCGGCAGGTGCCGTCCGGGCCGGCCGAACCGGGCCGGACGGCAGGACGAGCTGGAGCGGTCAGCTGCTGAACACGCCGACTTCGTGTAGGGAGTAGCCCCACTGGGTGCCGCGATCCAGTCCGTGCACCCGCAGGTAGCGTGCCGAAACCCCGTCGAACCGGGCGGTGTCCAGGCCGCCGTCGCCATTGCTGGTGGACCAGACCGAGCGCCAGTTGTTGCCGTCCGAGGAGACCTCGATGCGGTAGGACTTGCCGTAGGCCCGTTCCCAGTCCAAGGTGACCCGCTTGATCAGGTTCGGTGACCCGAGGTCGATCCGGAGCCACTGGTCGTCACTCCAGTAACTGGCCCAGCGGGTGTCCCTGCGGCCGTCCACGGCGCGGCCGGGGGCGTAGCTGGTGAACGGGTTCCACCACTCCGTGGAACTGGCCGAAGCGGAGGCGTGGGAGGCGAGGTTCACACCGGCCTGGTGTTGTTCCGAGGCCTTCCAGGTGCGCAGGTACGATTCCGCGCCCCGCATCAGGTCGTCCACCACGTCCTGGCCCCCGACCTGGCGGATGTCCTCGATCCAGTCGGGGACCAGCCCGTAGTGGGCCGCGCCGTCCACGTTGAGGTCCCAGGTGCGTGATCCGGTGGTCTGACGGTCGATGACGGACCCGCCGTCCGCGCTGCGGAAGGGGTAGCGCACCGGATTGGGGGTGTCGGCTCCGCGTGGACCGGGCCAACCGCCGACGCCGTTCATGTCGGTGCCGTACCCGTACCCGACCTGGTACTTGTCCCGGAGTGCCGCGGTGCGGCGGGCTTCGGCCGTGAAGGACTCGGCGCCGTTCATGTACTTCGTGGCGAAGCCGCCGAGCTTGTAGAGGCGCTCTGTCCAGCCGCTGTCCATCCAGCTGTGCGAGGAGATCACTCCGGGGTAGGAGGCTGACTCAAGGATGTCGAAGGCCCGCCCCGCGGCCTTGACGCTCATGTGGTCGACTTCGAGCATCATCTTGCGCTTCATCATCCCGCGTACCGCGTACTCGCCGAGGTCGGTCAGACCACGCGTGTTGCACTGTGCGTCCGCGGCGTACGAGGGCACCGTCACACCCGGTGGCAGCTCCTTCTGCGCCTCGGGCGCGGCGGCGAGGCCGATGGGGTTGTCATGTTGTGGCCCGGTGCACTTCTCCGTCTTCCAGAAGGTTCCGGTGGACAGGAACTGGCCGACGTTGATCGCGGTCCCGATGGTCCCCGAGTCGAACCGCACCCCGCACAGGGCGTTGTCGAACTTGTGGCACAGGAACATGCTGCGCACACCGAGCTGGTGCAGCTCGTCGAGGCCGCGGTCGATGTCCTGCTTGCTGCACTGCGCGAAGTCCAGGATCTGTTTGCAGCCGAACGGTTCGGAGGTCTCGACGCCGAGGATGACGGCCAGCTTCCCCTGCTCGATGACCTCGCGGGCCTGGTCGGAATCGGTCACGATGCGGAACCAGCCCTTTCCTGGCCCTCCGTACATCGTGTCGATGTAGCTCTGCATGTCGTACGTCTTTTGCGCCTCCAGGCGGATGGCGGTCATCTCGTCGCAGCCGCGGTCCTTGAAGAAGTAGACCGAGCAGATCACCCCGTTGGTGACCAGGTCGTTGACGAGTACCCGCTGGCCTCCCCGCCAGGCCCGCTCGACCCAGGCGTAGTAGTTCTGCTGGTGGGTCCGGGAGTCATGGGCCGGCCAGTCCTTGAAGGTGGGCCACCCGTTGGGGTCGTGCTTCCCGTCGCCGCCGTTGGTGATGAAGTCGAAGATGGCGAGGGAGCCGTCGGGGTAGTGCTCCGGGCAGTCCTTGAGGGCGTCGGCGATACCCTTCTCGGAGAAGGGTTTGCCGCAGATGAGTCGGCCGCCGAACCCCTCGTTGGACATCAGGTGATCGTGCGCGTCCACGAAGCCGCGCACGTTGCCCTCGGCGTCGGTGCCCTTGAAGGGTTCGCCCGTGACGTTGATGTCGGAATCGGGGGCGGGTCGCGCCACGGGGTTCCACCAGCCCGGGTCGGCGGTGGCGCCGGCCGAGGGCGCGAGCGCCACGGCCAGCAGGGTGAGGAAGAGGGACAGCAGGGCGAGGGGCCGTAGTCGACCCCGTAGCCCGCTGTGCGAATGTCGGATCACGGTCATCACTCATGTCTCGGTCGGTGGGGGGCGCGGTCGAGGACAAGGTGCGGACTCCCGGGGCATGACGACCCCGGGTGATTGTCATGTCCCACGCAAGCTTGCCGTTGAGAATCGCGACTGCCGCCAGTGGAGTCAAGAGTCCGGGACGCTTGACCTGATCCACCATCGGGCGTTCGCCACCGCGGGGCCGGCAGGTGGGCGACTGAGCAAGCCCGTTGAGTGTGGCCCCCCCCGGATGCCCGTGGCTTTCGCCCGTCCCGCGCCCGTTAGGCCGACCGAGCCGAGCGGGGCGCGTTGGCAGCGGGTATCACGTGGAGCGTCCCCCAGCGGCCATAAGGTCGGTCCTCGTGTGCCCGCACTTGCCCGGAGCCATCGAGGGCAACGCCCGATCAGCCACACCCGGTCCTCCTGGACCGCCAACCCCCTTAAGGACCACCGATGAACGGCTGGGCCGTCGTGATCGCCGGGAGCGTGCTCGTCGCCTACGGGGCGACCTCGCGGCGCCTGTCCACCACCGTTGTCTCGGGGCCCATGGTGTTCATGGTCTGTGGTCTGTGCATCGGACCGCTCGGCCTGGACCTCCTGGACCGGGCACGAGACCCAGAAGTCACCCGCGCCCTGCTGGAAGGCGCACTGGTCCTCCTGCTCTTCACGGACGCCGCGCGGATCCGTGCCCGCGACCTGCGCCGCGAAGGGTTCCTGCCCCTGAGGCTGCTCACCGTCGGTCTACCGGCGACGATGGCACTGGGCTGGCTCCTGGCCTGGCTCCTGTTGCCCGGGCTGAGCGTGTGGGAGCTGGCCCTGGTCGGGGTCATCCTGGCTCCGACGGACGCGGCACTGGGCCAGCAGTCCGTTTCCAACCCACGGGTGCCGGCGCTGGTCCGTGGTGGCCTGTCCGTCGAATCCGGTGTCAACGACGGCCTGGCGCTGCCGTTCTTCGTGCTGGCACTCGCGGCGGCGGGTGAGAGCCAGGGCCATCCGGGCATCGCCGAGACCTTCCTGCGCGCGTTGCTGCTGAGCGGCGCCATCGGATGCGCGGCTGGCTGGACCGGGGCGAGCGTGTTGCGCTGGTCCCTCAAACGCGGGTGGAGCGGCTCCGACTGGCGTCAGTTCCTGGTCCTCGCTGTTCCGGCCATCGCGTACGTGCTGTGCCTCATGGGCGAGGGCAGCGGCTTCATCGGCGCCTGGACCGCGGGTCTGGCCTTCGCAGTACACCTGAGCCGGGCTCCCGGCCCTGAGGGCGTCCTCGCCCAGCAGAGCGACCCCGCGAAGAGCACAAGGTTCACCGAGCGCCTGGGGCTGCTCTTGTCCTCGCTGAGTTTCATGGTCTTCGGAGCGGTCATCCTGGGACCGGTACTTGAGCACCTGACGTGGCGGCCCGTCGTCTACGCGCTGATCAGCCTGACGGTCGTGCGCATGCTGCCGGTCGCTCTCGCCCTGTTCGGCGCCGGGCTGCGGCCTCCCTCCGTAGCCTTCATCGGATGGTTCGGACCACGGGGACTGGCCTCCCTCGTCTTCGGTCTGCTCGCCTTCGAGGAGCACCTGCCCGGGGTGACGCTGTTGGGCGACGTCGTCGCCGTCACCGTGGGCATGAGCATTCTGCTCCACGGAGCGTCAGCCCCGTTCCTGGGCGACCGCTACGGCGCGTGGTTCGAGGGAGCCCGCCGCGCCACGCCGAACCTGCGGGAGGACGCACTCGCGCCGGACGGAGCCCCGCGCTGACGGCTCCCGCGGGAGGGGGATCCGGCTGCGCCCGCGACAGGGCGGCAGAAGCCCCAGGCGCCAGGTGCCCGCTTCCCCGAGCCGTACCCGGCCCACGCGGACCAGCCCGCGGCCGATCACAGGTCCCGCCGATCGCACGAACCCGACTCGGCGGCGTGCCCCAGGGGGCTCAGGGAGCGCTGACCACGACGGCGTAGGAGCCCGAGCCGAGCAGTTGCTCGCCCGGGATCTCGCGGCTCACGGTGATCAAGCGGGTGATCTGGCCCGTCGATTCGTCGAACTCGATGTCGTCGAGCGGGCCGAGGTCCTCGCCGGCTTCCGTCAGGATCCGCTTGCCGATGGGGTCGTGCAGTCCCCCCTTCAGGCTGTCGGCGAGGTCCTTCTCGCTCTGGATCTTCTCCGCGGATCGGACGGTGACCGCGTCGGGGCCGAAGGCCTGGATGCGGTCCCAGCTCAGCAAGGTCCCCGCGCCGTGCGACTTGAGTCGGATCGACGCCACCCGTGCGGGAGCGGCAGCTATCGTCAACCCGGCCACGGTGGCAAGGGTTTCCGCGGTGACCAGCGCGATCACGGGTCGTCCCGTGGTCTGACTGAAGAGCATCAGGTCTCCTTCTCCAACCGTGCGCGCAGGCCGCTCGCAGCTTCGGGGAAACCAGTGAGGTCACCGGCCGTGAAGTCGCCGACGACATCGGCCACGATGACCATCTCCCCCGAGATGCCGACGGGCTTGACCACGGGGAGAAGCACCCTGGGGTGGCCCTGCGCGGGAGACTCCACCTCGTATCCAGCCACCGCCGAGGTCCGCCCGGTCTCGACGATGACGTCGACCACCTTCCCCAGCAGGGTCCCGCCCTCAGTCATCAGTTGGGCCCCGAGCACGTCACCACCGGAAGACCTGGCCTCCCGCGCCACCTGATCGTCCTCGGCGAGCGCCTTCTCGTCGCGGATCATGACCGCATCGGGGCCGAGCGCGTGCACGTGGCGCCACAGCAGGTCGCGTTTGAGGGGTCCCGACAGCAGACCGCGACCACTGAGGGTGAAACAGCGGATGCGTCCACCGCTCCCGTCGAAAACGATGTCCTTGACCTGCGCGACGTCCTCTCCGCCCAGGGTGACCACCGGGAGTTTTACGATCTCGCTGGTCCGTACGTAGCCGCTCATGGCTCACGTGCCCTTCCTGCTGCGCCGACGCCGCCCCGTGGCGATGACGCCGCCGCCGCGCCGGCGGGCCTGCACCGCCAACGTGGTGACGATCAGCGCCGCGAGGGCAACGAGGGCGATGACCACCCAGAACCACCAGTCCACGACGCCACCTCCCGGAGCCCGCGCACCACAACGCCCTGGACCCCTACGGCCAGTATGCGGCGCCCCCTGACCCCTGTCGACGGATGCGCAGCAGCGCGCACGGGGGAACGGGGTGCCGCTGCGCCGTGCCTGCCCGTGGTCCCCACGGGACGCGCACGGGCCGGTGTCTGTGCAAGCCGCCCCCACTGCGGTTTCCTGTGCGGCATGGACCTCTCGGCGCTGCGCAACCCCACGGGCGCCAAGGCTCGACGCGTACGCGCGGCGCTGCGTGCGCTCGCGGCCCTCGTGGTGGCCGTGGGAATCTTGGTGGTCACCTTGCTCGGGGTGGTCCGCGTCACCGTCTTGGACCGTCACTGGTACGGCTCGGTCCTGGAACGGCAGCGGGCCTACCACCGGGTGTACGACGAGGTGCTGGTCGACCCGCAGCTCAAGACCATCAGACGGGATCTGCTGGCCCGGCTCCCGGTCCCAGCCAACCAGGTCTCCTCCAACCTGCGCCTGGTGCTGCCACCCGCCACTTTGCACGGCATGACGGACACTCAGGTAAAGGGAATAGTCGCCTACTTGCGGGGTGACGTGGCGGAACTCCACTTCCTGATCGACCTCAAGCCGGTGGTCAACAACCTCGCCGGGCTCGCCGAGGTGTTCGCGGGGGACCTCATCGGGGACGTGCCTGCGATCACCACGGCCAACGCCCCCGAGCTGGTGGCCGGGCTACAGAAGGTCCTCGACGCCCTCGCCGAGGGGCGTAGCCCTGAGGGCATCCCCATGTTGCGGGTGGCCCCCGAGGCGGTCCCGGCGGTGGCCGACCTGATCATCGGCGCGCTACCGGCCAGCGGCGAACCAGGGCTACGGGCGGCGTTGATGGCGGCTTTGGAGAGCGGTGACGCGGCCGAAGTGGTCGCCCTGCTGGTTCCCGACGCGTTCCGCGGCGCCGTGCAGGGCGCCCGGGCGGGCCTCGCCGCCCAGAGCGACGGCCGGGCATGGGACCTGGTGATCGACGTGAGGGCGAAGGACACCTCGGTCAACCTCGGCCCGCTTCCACAGATCCGGGCCCTCACCGCCCACAGCGTGAACGGAACGCTCCTGTTCGCCGGTCTCGCCGTCTGCGCGGGCCTGTTGGCGCTGTGGATGACCTCGTCCGCCCGACGCCTGGGGCGACTCCGCAGCCCCGGTGTCGCGCTCGCCGTCGGAGGGCTGCTCTCCATGGCGGTCTGTCTGCTCACCTGGTCGGCGGTGCCCGAGCTGCTCCCGAACGACACGGGAGGTTGGGCGCCCTCGGTCCGCACCCTGGTCGACGATGTCCAGACCGACGCGCTCGGCGACTTCGCCGGTCTGTGGATCCTGGCCGCGATCGTGCCGGTGCTCGCCGGCGCCCTGCTCCTCGCGGTCGGGGTGGGGGCCGTTCGCAGGGCTGCCCGTCACGAACGGTCCACGCACCGCTCGCGGGCACGGACGTACAACGGGATGGCGGCGGCGGCAGTGGGGGCAAGTCTCGCCCTGACCGCCTTTATACCGGCTCCGACCAGCGGACACTCCGCCCGCGCGCTGCGTTGCAACGGCTCCGTCGGTCTCTGCGACCGCGGCTACGACCAGGTCGCCTATCTCACGGCCCACAACGCGATGTCCTCCACTTCGGCTCACTTCATCGGCCCCCTTCAGGATCCGAGCATCAGCACACAACTCGACTTGGGTGTAAGGGCCTTGATGCTGGACACCTACACGTGGGAGAGCCAGGCCGAGATCGCGGGGCGACTGACTGCGGGTGAACTCACCGACCGCCAGCGGCGGATCGTCGAATCGCTCATCGACCGGTACGCGCCGGCCCGCCCGGGCCTGTGGCTGTGTCACTCCGTCTGCCGAGCCGGAGCCATCCCCCTGGTCGACACCCTCCGGTCGATCGGGGCGTGGCTGCACGCCAACCCCCATGAGGTCCTCACTCTCATCGTCCAGGACGCCATCACCGGCCAGCAGATGGTGCAGGCGCTCGAAGAGGCCGGCCTGGGGCGAATGCTGGCCACGGCGCCCGAAGAGGAGGACGGGCCGTGGCCCACGCTGCGCGAAATGATCGCCGCCGACCAGCGCCTCGTGGTGTTCGCCGAACGGGCCGACGGCCCTGATCCGCGCTACCGGAACTTCTACCGGTACGCGATGGAGACGCCCTATTCGTACGCCAGTCCCGAACTCATGGACTGCGCGGCGCACCGCGGCGGAACCGACAAGCAACTGTTCCTGATGAACAACTTCGTCACCGACTCCGGTGGCAGCAGGCCCGCTGCCGCCCGCGTCAACCGTGCGTCCTTCATCGTGGACCGGGCTCACCGGTGCGCTGCCGAGCGGGGACGACCGGTCAACTTCGTCGCAGTCGACTACGTGACGATCGGTGACGCCCTGCGTGCCGTCGACGTCCTCAACTCCGAGCGGGGCGAGTCCACGGGGGAACCCGGCGGCTCGTGAAGTTCGTACCCGCGTACGTCTCACCGCGGGGCGCCCCCCGGGGCCACCGCCCGCCGTGGGCCGAAGACGTCGTGCACTGGGCCGATCCGCGGGCCGGCGCCCGTGACGCGGCAGCCCTCGAAGCCGTTCTACCCATGTCTGAGGGCTGTCCCGCACTGCCCGGTGGATCAGCGTGCGGCGTCAGATGCTGTGCATCGCAAGGCCGCGCGTCCGCCAGGTAGGTGCGGGACGGGCCTTGAGCTGCCAGGTGGCTGGGAAACCGCCCGCCAGGGGTGGGGAACGATCTCGGCCATCGTCCTGCGCCGCCCGAGCGGGTTCGGTGCCCGTTCGGCGCATACGGACGGGGCGGTGGCGACGCGGATCAGGTCCCCCGGGTGAAGCTCATGGCCAGGAGGCCGAGTCGCTGACGTAGGAGCCCGCCACATGTCCATGCCGCCGAACCCCTTGTTGGACCGTTCCTACCCGCCCCGGCGCTGGCAAGCGCTCATGGGGATGTGCCTGGCCGCGTCCATGGTGTGGCTGGCCTTCGCCGACTTCGCCGTGGTGGCCCCCACGGTCTCCCGTGAGCTCCCCGCGTCCTTGACCGACCTCCAGTGGGCGAACAACGCCTTCAGCCTCGCGGCAGGCGCTTCGGTGCTGTCGGCCGGAAGGATGGCAGACGTCTTCGGTCGCAAACGCATGCTGGTCATCGGCCTGGTGGGACTCGGGCTGCTCTCCCTGCTCACGGCATGGGCGCCCGACACCCTCGGGCTCATCGTCGGGCGCGCCCTGATGGGTGTGGCCGCCGCGTTGATCCTGCCGGCCACCCTGGCGTTGATCCCGCCGATGTTCCCGGTGGCGGAGCAGCCACGCGCCTTCGGGGTCTGGATGGCGGTGGCATGGGTCGGCCAGGCGGCCGGGCCGGCAGTGGGAGGGGTGCTGACCGCCCTGGCCGGCTGGCGTTCCACCCTCTGGATCAACGTCCCGCTGGCAGTGGCGGCCCTTTTCCTGGTGCGGCGGGCCGCGATCGAGTCCACCGACCCCACCGCGAAGCGGCACATCGACCTGCCCGGGCTCTTCACGAGCGCCGGGGCCGCGCTGTGTCTGCTCTACGCGTGCACGGCCGGGCAGGCACTCGGCTTCACGGACCCGCTGATCATCGGTCTGTTCTGCGGTGCGGTCCTCCTCGCGGCGTTCTTCCTCTGGTGGGAGAACCGGGCGTCCGATCCGCTGGTCGATCTTCGGCTCTTCGGCTCACGCCCGTTCTGCGGTGCCCTGACGGCCAACCTCGTGATGAACTTCGTCTTCGCCGGAGTCAGCTTCCTGCTCACGCTCTACCTCCAGGACGCGCGCGGCTACAGCCCCCTGGTGACCGGTCTGATGCTGCTGCCCTCCATCAGCACCATCTTGTTGTTCAACCCGGTGGGCGGGCGCGTGGCACGCACCCACGGCCCCCGGCTGCCCGTACGACTGGGAGTGCTGTTGCTCGGCATCGGAACCGTGGTGGCGGGCCTCGTCGCTCGCGAGTTCGTCTACGCCCTCGTGGTCGCCGGCCTGCTCGTCCTCGGTAGCGGGCTGGGTCTGATGTCGATTCCCCTGTCGAACACGGCGGTGGCTGGTCCGCCCGAAGAGCTCGCCGGCACAGCGTCGGGCATGTTCAAGGTGACCAGCATGCTGGGCGGGGCCTTCGGCGTCGCCGTGCTGGTGGCGGTGGAGCAGGCATGGGAGACCGAGCAAGCCGTCAGCCGGGCCAGAGCCGCTGGGCTGTCCGACTCCGACGTCAACGAACTGAGCAACGCGGTGACCGACTCGAAGCTCGCCAACCAGATCCTGGGATCGGTGGACGCTGCCACGCGCGAGGCCATCTCCACGGCTTACCGCGAGGTCGCTGCCGTCGGCACCGGCCACGCCATCGTCCTGGCCGGGGTGATCGCGACCCTGGCCGCCCTGGCCCTGCCCTTGATCTGGCGGGTTCCGGCTGCCCCGTCGTCCACGGAGGGCAGGAGCAAGGCGTAGGCCGGGGCTCACCGGCGCGCTCGGGTCTCCGCTCAGGTGGTGGGTGGCCGGCGGGCCGCCATCACCCGTAAGGGTCAAATATGTGCAAATAGGGGCATAAGATTAAGAAGGGAGTGCTTTCCGGAGGAAGGCGGCCAGCCATGGTCCAGGAACTGCTGACTGCGTTGGCACTCGCGGGCACGGCCGGCTTGTTGTACGTGGCGGCGGCGGCCCGCGTGGTCCGGCAGTACGAACGTGGCGTGGTCCTGCGCTTCGGTCGGTTGCGCGGCAACGTCCGGGGTCCTGGATTCGCCATGATCGTCCCTGGCGTGGACCGGATGCACAAGGTAAACATGCAGATCGTCACGATGCCGGTGCCCGCACAGGACGGCATCACCCGGGACAACGTCACCGTACGGGTGGACGCAGTGATCTACTTCAAGGTGGTCGATCCCGTTGACGCGATCATCCGGGTCGAGGACTACCGGTTCGCCGTCTCCCAGATGGCTCAGACCTCGCTGCGATCGATCCTCGGCAAGAGCGACCTGGACGAGCTGCTCTCCAACCGGGAGAAGCTCAACCAGGGCTTGGAGCTGATGATGGACAGCCCGGCCGTCGAATGGGGCGTCACCATCGACCGGGTCGAGATCAAGGACGTTTCCCTGCCCGAGACCATGAAGCGCTCCATGGCCCGCCAGGCGGAGGCCAACCGTGAGCGGCGGGCCCGTCTGATCAACGCGGACGCCGAGCTGCAGGCTTCCCGGAAGCTCGCCGAGGCGGCAGGAGTGATGTCGGAGCAGCCGGCCGCCCTCCAGCTCCGGCTGCTCCAGACCGTCGTCGCGGTGGCGGCCGAGAAGAACTCCACGCTGGTCCTGCCCTTCCCGGTGGAACTCCTGCGTTTCCTGGAGCGGGCCACCCCGTCCCAACGCATCACGCAGGAAGACGCCGCGCACCACGGCCACGCCCCTTCGTCGCCGCAGCGCGCAGGAGGGGGCGCCGAGGACCTGCAGGACGCGCAGGCTACCGGAGCGGATGCGCTTGAGTCCTTGTCCCTGGAGGCACCGGCCACCCCCGCCGAGCAGGAGTTCGAGCCCGGGGTGCCGACGGCCCGGCCCGAGCGGAGTTCCGCCTGAGCGCCCGCGTGCCGAGCGGTAACGCTCCCGTTGTCGTTGGCCCGGGCAGCCGTTTCATCAGGACGGTCGGGGCCGCTCGTTTGGCAGGGCGGTACGGGGCGCAGCCGGCAGCGGTGGCGTGCCCGCCCGCCGGAGGCGGTCTACGGTGGGCCCGGCGGCCGAATGGACATCGGTGGCCGGAAGTCGCCGGAGCGGGAGGGGAATGTGCAGCGGGCCCCGCCGGGAGCTACGGCAGCCCCTACGCTGAAGACCTCGGAGGTAGCGATGAACTGCTTCGAATGCCGACAGCTCTCCCAGACCGTGCGGACCGCCGAGGCGGTCTGCCGTCAGTGCGGAGTGGGGCTCTGTGCGGAACACCTGCGCGTCGAGACGACTGAGCTGCACCATCCGGCCGGGTTGGGAAGAAGCACCAGCCGGTTGCCGGCCCGACGGATCGTGTGCCCCGTCTGTGAACAGGCGGAGCGCAGCGAGTGACGGGTGGTCGACGCCTTGCAGGTCAGGCGTCACGACGACGCACGCCACACGACCGGCAACAAGCAGGCAGCCGTAGCCCGTTCTACGGGCCGGTCCGCGGCGGCGCGGAAGACAGGCGTGGACCAGGCGTGCATCAGACCTGAGGCATCGGGGCGCCGAGCGATCTGTCCCGGGCTGGTACCAGTACCTCGACGTCTGCCGGAGGGCGAGCTCAGACCGTGGGCAACTCGGTGAGCTCGCAGTTCACCGCGACCACGCCCTCGATGCCGCGCGCGAGGCGCACGGCCAGCGGCAACAGAGAAGTGTCGCGCACCTGTCCCGTCAGGGTCACCACACCGCGCGTGACCTCCACGGTGACGACCCGGTGGGAGAGGGGAAAGAGCGGCTCGACGACGTCCTCGCGGACCTCGGCGGCGAGCTCCTCGTCGGTACGCAGAAAGACCTTGAGGAGGTCGACGCGGCTGACGATGCCTTTCAAAGTACCTTGTGAGTCGACCACCGGGAGGCGCTTGATGAGCCGGTCGGTCATCAGGCGGGCTGCCTCCGGCAAGGTGGCGTCCGGACCGATGGTGACGGCCGGGCTGGTCATCAGCTCCTCGGCCCGCACCGACCCTGCCTTCGCGGTGTCGCCGAGACGGCGGATGCGTTCGGCGAAGGCCGGGCCGTGTTCGCGGAACTCCTCCTTGGGCAGCAGATCCGCCTCGGAGACGACGCCGACCACGTGCCCCTCCCCCTCGACGACGGGGACCGCGGTGACCTTCCACCGCTGCATGGCGGCGACGATCTCCTTGAACTCCGCGGTGGGCATGACGGCGATGACGCTCCTGGTCATCACGTCGTTGACGGTGAACGGGCGAGCGGTCATGGTGGGGTCCTCGGCGGGCGCGGGCGAGCGGCTTGCCGTCGCCGTGGGGGCGAACAAAATCGGCTGTGCGGGCGTGTCCTGGATCCAGGGGGCGCGTCGGCCAGCGGGGGACCCCGGAGCACACCGGCCCCTCCGCAGCCCGTCAGGGGCCGGCGTCTTCGGCGGGCGCGAATCGTGCAGGGCAGAGTCCCCCGGTTGCGCTGATGAGGGTCTGCGAAACCCTGGAAGGGCGGGCAACCGTGCCGACCGGCGCAGGTACCGTCGCTCGCCCCGCGTGGGACGGCTGGTGCTGACGCCTCTTCGTCAGGTGACGGTCCGGCGCAGCCGAAGCCGTGCGGGTCAGTCCGAGAGCAGGTGGCCATGGGGATCCCGGCCCTCCTTCCGACGGGATGCTTACCACCCTCACACTCCGGCGGCGGGATCGGGATGGACCGACAGGCCCCGCCCGGGGGCCGACCGGCCCCTGCTCCACCAGCCCGATGCGGGGCAGCCTTGCAGTGCGGCCACGGACGTAGGGACCGGAACGAGAAGACAGGAAGAGGGACGATGTCATGAAGGCACTCGTCTTCCAGGGACCAGGTCACATCGCGTGGCAGGACGTCGCGGACCCGAGCCTCAAGGACGCCGCTGACGCCGTCGTCCGCGTGGACACCGTCACCATCTGCGGAACCGACCTCCACATCGTCAAGGGGGACGTGCCCGAGGTGACACCCGGGCGGGTCCTGGGGCACGAGGCCGTGGGCACGGTGGTGGAAACCGGCGGTGACGTCCGCACGGTCCGCCCCGGAGACCGCGTGCTGATCTCCTGCATCTCCTCGTGCGGCCGGTGCCGCTTCTGTCGTGAGGCCCGCTACGGTCAGTGCCGCGGCGGCGGAGGCTGGGTGCTCGGCCACACCGTGGACGGCACCCAGGCCGAGTACGTGCGGGTGCCCTTCGCCGATCTGTCCGTACACCCGCTGCCGAGCACCGTGGACAGCTTTGACGCGATGCTGCTCGCGGACATCTACCCCACCGCCTACGAGGTGGGGGTGCTCAACGGTCAGGTCCGCCCCGGGGACACCGTCGTCGTGGTCGGTGCCGGCCCGATCGGACTCGCCGCCATCACCACCGCGGGCCTGTACAGCCCGGGTCGGATCATCGCCGTCGACTTGGCGGAGCCCCGGCTGGCCGCTGCCCGTTCCCTGGGAGCGGAAGCGACCGTGAACGCCGCGGAGGGCCCGGAGCGGCTGGTCGAGGACCTGACCGAGGGGCTCGGCGCCGATGTCGTCATCGAGGCGGTGGGGGAGCCCGAGTCCTTCGAGATGTGCACCCGCATGGTTCGCCCCGGCGGGCGGGTGGCGAACATCGGGGTCCACGGCAAACCGGCGCTCCTGCACCTCGAAGACCTGTGGATCAAGGATGTCACCTTGACCACCGGTCTGGTCGACACGTACTCGACCCCGATGCTGCTACGGATGTTGGCCGCCGGCCGTCTCCCCGCCGCCTCCCTGATCACCCACCGTTTCGAGCTGCGGCTGATGGAGGAGGCGTACGACGTGTTCTCCCACGCGGGCGATACCGGTGCACTCAAGGTGGCGCTGGGGGGCCCGCGGCACGACACCCTCAGCGTTGCCGCCCAACCGTGACTCGGACAGGACGTGAGGACCATGAGCGAAACCGGACCCGGAGTGGGCAACGCCCAGGTGACCGTGGGGCGCACCGACCTCGGGCGGCGCCTGGCCGCCCGCCGACAGGAACTGGGTCTCAGCCGGGAGGAGGTGGGCGAACGCTGCGGGGCGGACGGCTCCTACATCGCCTACCTTGAAGAACACGCCGCCGCACCCGCGATCGGCTCTCTCATCCGCCTCGCCGACGCGCTGGGCATCACCGTGGCGGAACTGACCGGCGCGGCGAGCGAGTACCCGGCGGGCAGGACCGCGGCCCTGCAAAACACCCGTCTCGTAAAGCTCTCCGAAGGTCAGTGCCGCCGGCTGCTGTCCACTCATGGCGTCGGCAGGATCGCCCTCTTCACCCGTGAGGGGCCGGCCATCTTCCCGGTGAACTACGTGGTGGCGGGCAAGGACATCGCCTTCCGGACCTCAGAGGACGCGTTGATGGCAACCGCTGCGGGAACGGAGGTGGCCTTCGAGATCGACCGCATCGACGACGCCCTGCGCACGGGCTGGAGCGTCATGGCGGTGGGCATGGTGGCCGGGGTCACGGACGCCGAGGAGCTCGGCAGGCTCTCTGCCCTCGCCTTCTCCCGCCCCTGGGCGGGAGGCCCGCGCACCCATTGGATGAAGATCGTTACTTCCCGCATCTCGGGGCGCCGCGTGGTGCAGCGGTGAAGCCGCTGCGTGCGGTGGTCCTCGACACCGACGGCGTCCTGCTGGACTCCGCGGCACTGCACGCCCAGGCTTGGAAGGAGGCCTTCGACGGCTGTCTCGCCGAGGCCTGCGCCGCGGGCGGACCGCCGCAAGCACCCTTCGACGCCGAGCGGGAGTACCGCGAGCTGGTGGACGGCAAGAGCCGCCTTGACGGCGCTCTCGCCTTCCTGGAATCCCGCGGGATCGAGCTGCCCCTAGGGACGCCGCAGGACCCACCGGGTTGCGCGACCGTGTGGGCGGTCGCGGGCCGCAAGGAGCAGGCCTTCACCCGGTCGCTGCGGGCGGGCGGAGTCGAACCGTTCCCGGAGGTGCGTCCGGCCCTGCAGCAGGCGCGCTCCCATGGGCTGCGGTGCGCTGCCGTGTCTGCCTCTCGACACGCCCGCGACCTGCTCGCCAGCGCGGGCCTGACCGATCTCTTCGACGAGACGGTGGACGGGGTGGACGCGGCGCGGCTCAAGCTGCCGGGCAAGCCCGACCCCGCCCTGTTCTTGACCGCGGCGGCGCGGCTGCGGGTTGATCCCGCCGAATCAGCCGTGGTGGAAGACGCCCTGGCGGGAGTGGAGGCGGGGCAGCGGGGCGGTTTCGCCATGGTCGTCGGTGTCGACCGCACGGGCGCGGTCCGCTCCGGTGCGGCCCTGCGCGCCCACGGGGCTGGCGCGGTGGCTGAGGACCTCCTGGCCGTCGTCCGCGAGCTGATCGGAGAACGGCCTTGAACGCACCCTGGATCTGGGCGTTCGACGGCTACGACCCCCAACGGGAACGCACCACCGAAGCCCTGTGCACCCTGGGCAACGGCCGCTTCGCCACCCGTGGCTCCGCACCCGAGAACAGCGCGGACACCATCCACTACCCGGGCACCTATGCAGCCGGCTGCTACAACTGGCTCGCCTCCCAGGTCGCGGGCCGGGAAGTCGGCAACGAGGACATGGTCCGGCTGCCCGACTGGACGCGCCTGCGCTACCGCTGCCACCCACAGGACGGGCCGCGAGGAGAATGGCTCTCGCCCGATCATCCGAGCCTGCGCCACCACCACGTGCTGCTCGACCTGCGGGGCGGTGTTCTCACCCGCAGAATGCTCTTCCAGGACGCAGCCGGTCGTCGGCTGAGCGTCACCCACACCAGGCTCGTCCACATGGCCGAGCCGCACCTCGCAGCTCAGCAGAGCACCTTCCGTGCTTTCGGCTGGAGCGGGACCGTCGAGGTCCAGAGCGTCCTCGACGGCGCGGTCTCCAACACGGGCGTCGAGCGCTACCGCGATCTCAACGGCGAACACCTGACGCCCCAGGAGTGGGGCTCGGACGGGAACGGCACCGCCTGGATCCGCTGCCGGACGCGCACCTCACGGATCGTCGTCGGCATGGCGGTGCGTACCGTGGCCCGTCCCCTCGGGGGTGTGGAAGTCGCCTCCTCGGGACCCAAGATGACCCAGACCCTCCAACTGCCGATCTCCCGTAGCCGGCCGGTGAAACTCGTGAAGTCCGCCGCCCTGTACACCTCCTTGGACCGACCCTTCGTCGACCCGCTCACGCAGGCGAGGGAACAGGCCGCCCACGCACCGGACTTCGGGACGCTGCTCGCTTCACAGCGTGCCACCTGGGCGCGGCTGTGGAGCCAGGGCGAGCTCAAAGTGCCTGGGGCGGCCGGCCGTATCCTTCGGCTCCACCTCTTCCACGTCCTGCAGACCCTCTCGCCCCACACCGCTGACCTCGATGCCGGTGTTCCGGCGCGGGGACTGCACGGCGAGGCGTACCGCGGGCACGTCTTCTGGGACGAGCTGTTCGTGCTGCCCTACCTCACGCTGCACTTCCCCGACGTGGCACGAGCCGTCCTGACGTACCGACACCGCCGACTGCCCCAGGCACGCGCTGCCGCGCTTCGGGCGGGCCTGCGCGGTGCCATGTTCCCCTGGCAGAGCGGTAGCACGGGCCAGGAGGAGACGCAGGCCCTGCACCTGAACCCGAGGTCGGGCCGCTGGCTACCCGACCACTCGCACACCCAGCGCCATGTGTGCTCCGCCATCGCATGGAACGTGTGGCGCTACGGTCGAACCACCGCCGACGAAGGCTTCATCCAGGGGCCCGGGGCGGAACTCCTGCTGAACGTGGCCCGGTTCTGGGGCAGCATCGCCACCTACGACGATTGCCTGGGCCGCTACCGGATCCGCGGTGTGATGGGGCCGGATGAGTACCACGACGCCTACCCCGATGCCGCTCGTCCGGGCATCGACGACAACACCTACACCAACGTCACCGCCGCCTGGGTCCTGACCAGGGCCAGGGAACTCCTCGACTCCCTGCCTCCGGCACGCCGAAGCGAACTGGTGCAGCAGATCGGGCTGGAGGAGGACGTGCTGGAGCGCTGGGAAGACGTCTCGCGCCGCCTGTACATCCCCTTCCACCGAGGCGTCATCAGCCAGTTCGAAGGATACGGCGAACTCGCTGAACTCGACTGGGACGCCTACCGCGCCCGCTACCCGCAGATCCGGCGCCTGGACCGGATCCTGGAAGCGGAAGGGGACGCAGTCAACCGGTACCAGGCATCGAAGCAGGCCGACACCCTGATGCTCGGATACCTGTTCCGCCCGCCGGAACTCCAAGCGCTCTTCGGGCGCCTCGGCTACCGGCTCGACGAGGACGTGTGGCGCGCGACGGTCTCGTACTACCTACGACGAACCAGCCACGGGTCGACGCTCAGCGGGCTGGTCCACGGCTGGATCCTCGCCGGGCAGCAGGGCGTCCAGGCTTGGCGGTACTGCGAAGAAGCGCTGCGCAGCGACGTGAACGACATCCAGGGGGGAACCACGGGGGAGGGCATTCACCTGGGTGCCATGGCGGGCACCCTCGACCTCATCGAGCGAGGCATCGCAGGCCTGGAAACGGGGCCCGACGGCCTGCGCATCGATCCCGTCCCGCTCCGGGAGGTGCCGCGTGCCTCCTTCACCGTCTGCTGTCGCGGTCACCGGGGAATCCGGGTCCAGCTCCTGCCCGGCCGGGTGGGGATCAGCGTTCCCGCCGCGGTGGACGTCAGCCCCCTGACCGTGCATCTACCTGGGGGCCGGTCGGTGACGGTACCTGCCGGGCAGCAGCGCTGGTTCCGCCTCGGCGCCCTCCCGTAGTTCGCCCCGAGCTCTTCTTGCCCGCGGTGGCGGGCCCCACCCGCCACCCGCCACCCGGGTGACCCGGTCCGTCGGGCCCTTTGAGGGCTGGTGCGGGCCGGGTAGGCAGCGGTCGGGGTCGACCCCGACTCGCGTGCCCTGCCCGTAGACGGCCAGATGCGCGTCGAGCCGGGTGTGTGGGGCATCGGCGACGTCACCGGTCGTGGGCTGTTCACCCATATGGCGATGTACCAGGCCGAGATCGCCGTCCGTGACATCCTCGGCCGGCCGGGCCCCGATGCCGACTACCGCGCTGTCCCCCGGGTGACCTTCAGCGATCCGGAGGTCGGCTCCGTGGGGCTGACCGAGCGCGCCGCCCGCGACCTGGGGGTGCGGGTGCGCAGCGGTACCGCGCTGGTGCCTGCCTCAGCGCGCGGCTGGATCCACAAGGCCGGCAACGACGGGCTGGTCAAACTCGTCGAGGACGCCGACCGTGGCGTCCTCGTCGGGGCCACCTCGGTCGGCCCGACCGGAGGAGAGGTCCTCTTCGGGCTGGCTGTCGCCGTCGCGAACGAGGTACCGGTCGAGGGGCTTCGGAACATGGTGTTCGCCTACCCCACCTTCCGCCGGGCGGTCGCGGACGCCCTGGCCGACCTCGGGGACGACTAACCGACCCGGCCCGGGCCAGAAACCCTCAAAGGGCCCATCCGGACGGGCTCGCGACAGGGCCCTTCGGCCCCTTCGCGGACCCAGGGTGGGCCTGCACGACCACCTCGACTGGTGTCAGGGTGGAAGGAGACCCTCAGCGGACCTGGGCGAGGAGGAATCATGGAAGGCACTGTCGGCCGCGTGGAACTCGGTCCTCTCGTCGTCGGTATCGACGGCTCCGAGCCGGCACGACGGGCGGCGCTGTGGGCCGGGGCGGAGGCCGCCCGCCGGGAGCGCTCCCTGCACCTCCTCCACGCCGGGGAAACGGACGGTTGGGCCGCGCACTACCTGGCGGCCGACAGCATCGACCGTATCCGCAGCGCAGGCGACCAACTGCTCCAGAACACCGCCGCGGCGATCACCGAGCGGTACCCCGCGGTCAAGGTCAGCACCGAGTTCAGCTCGGGTGCGCCGGCCGTCAGCCTGCATCGGGCCGCCGCCTCGTCGAGCACCATCGTCGTCGGCAGTCGGGGCCTGGGCGGGTTCAAGGTCCTGCTGCTGGGATCGGTCGTGTTGGAGGTGGCCGGAGGCGCGCGGACCCCCGTCATCGTGGTCCGGGGCGAGGTGGGCGAGGAGGAGAGGGGTGTCGTCCTGGCCGCCGTCCGAGACGGGGCGGACCTGGACTGTGCCCGGTACGCGGCCCGCGAGGCCGAGCTGCGCCGGGCCAGCTTGCGGCTGCTCCACGTGTGGAGCGTCCTGCAGTCCGTCGGGAACGTGGTGACCATGCTCGACGACGTCACGGAGATCGCCGGTGAGCACCTCCAACAGGTGACCGCGCTGGCCGACCGGATCCGCGAGGAGTTCCCAGGACTGACCGTGCACGCGGACGCTGAGAAGAGCACCTCCGTGGCCGGCACGCTGGTCGAGGCGAGCGGTCACGCGGACCTCCTGGTGATGGGGGGCCGACACTCGACCGGCATGATCGGCGCCGCCCTGGGGCGGGCCGCGCACAGCTGCCTGCACCACGCGCAGTGCCCGGTCCAGCTCATCGCCCACCCCGCCCACGAGGCCGAGGGGGTCGGCTGAGCGAAGGCTCTCAAGCCTGCGGCCACCGTCCGTAAGGAGCGCCCGGGGCGGCCTCCGGCCGGTGCGGCCCCGGGACGGGCTGCGTCTGACGCAGCCGCGTCGGCCCACCAGCGCCGCGCGACCAGGCGCGGTGGCTCAGGCCCTGGGCCCCTAAGGGCGGTCCTCGGGGGCCTGGGCCGGTTCGAAATGACCGGTGGGAGCCGTCCGACTACCGTGGGAACCCTTACGAAGCATCGGATCCCGTGACGACACGCCGGAGGCCCGCATGGTCGGCGAGGGCCGCGACGCCGAGGACCATGCGGTTCCCCGGCTGCGGTTGGACGAGCTGCTCGACGAGCTCCAGATCCGCGTCGATGAGGTGCGCGGCACCAGGGACCATCTGAACGGGCTGCTGAAGGCCGTGATGGCGGTCGGCCGGGAGCTTGATCTGTCGCAGGTGCTGCACGGCATCGTAGAAGCAGCCGTCGCGCTCGTGGACGCCGAGTACGGGGCCCTCGGAGTGATCGGGGAGGACCACAGGCTCGCTGCCTTCCTGCCCGTGGGTGTCAGCGACGAAGCCCGCGCCCAGATCGGTCAACTCCCCTCCGGACACGGCATCCTCGGCCTGCTGATCCAGGACCCGCAGCCGTTGCGGCTGTCCGAGATCGCCGACCACCCCGCCGCCTTCGGTTTTCCCGCCCACCATCCACCGATGCACTCCTTCCTCGGTGTCCCGATCCGGGTGCGCGAGGAGGTGTTCGGCAACCTCTACCTGACGCAGAAGCGCGGCGGCGGGGAGTTCGACGCGCAGGACGAAGCGGTGCTGTCCACGCTGGCCGTCGCGGCCGGCATCGCCATCGAGAACGCCCGCCTCTTCGAAGAGGTGCGGCTGCGCGAGCGCTGGCAGGCGGCCAGCTCCGACTTCACCAGCGCGCTGCTCTCCGGGTCCGACGAGCGGGTCGTACTGAAAGGGATGCTGGAGCGGGCCCGCGAGCTCGCGGCGGCCGAGCTCGCGGTGTTCCACCTCCTGGGGGACGGCGCCGCGGTGCGGGACTCACTGGCCGCCGGCGAGGGCGCCCAATCCCATGAGAGCGCGCCCCCGGCCAACACCGGAGGGACTCTCATCGAAGACGCCCTCGCCGTGCACGGACCCCTCGTGGTGCCCGACATCGCGCAGGACCCGCGCGCTCCGGCGCGCGCGGAGCGGTGGGCGGGGTTCGGCCCGGCCGTGATCCTCACCGTGGACACCGAGCAGAAGCGCAGCGGGGTCCTGGTCCTGGCCCGCCGTGCGGGGCGGCAGCCCTTCACCGCCGTGGAGAGGGCGGCGCTCGCCGAGTTCGCCCGTCAGGCAGCGCTCGCGCTGAACTCGCCGAACGCCGTCGCGAGGCAGAGCAGTTGACCCTCCTGGAGGACCACGACCGGATCGCCCGGGACCTGCACGACCTGGCGATCCAACGGTTGTTCGCCACCGGGATGACCTTGCAGAGTGCGCAGCGCCTGGTCGAGCATCCGGCGGCGTCCGAAAGGCTCGCCCGGGCGATCGACGACCTGGACACCACCATCAAGATCATCCGTTCCACCATCTTCGGTCTGCGCGCCCATGGACCACGTGGTGCACCACCGAAACTGCGGCTGCTCGTCGTACGGGCCATCGACGAAGCCGCCCAGACGCTCGGGTTCTCCCCGGCCCTGCGCATGGAGGGCCTGATCGACACCGAGGTGCCCTCCTCGGTCGCCGACGACGTGCTCGCCGTGATCGGGGAAGCACTGGTCAACGTCGCTTGCCATGCACGGGCATCGAAGGCCGAGGTGTCCGTGGAGGCAACTGAAGCGGAGGTGGTGGTCACGGTGAGCGATGACGGGGTGGGGATGCCGCCGGGCCCGCGGCGCAGTGGACTGCGCAATCTCGCCGAGCGGGCCGAACGGCTCGGTGGCACCCTCACCCTCTCGCAGCCGGGACGGACGAGGTCAGGCACCTGCCTGCGGTGGCGCGTACCGCTGTCCGCCACCCCGTGAGCCACGGTCCACCGCCCCGGCCTCAAATGCCGTGCCCTTCTCGATCCGGCTCCTGCACCTCGGCGGCGATGACGGCTGCCTGGACGCGACGCTGCACTCCGAGCTTGCCCAACAGCCGTGAAATATGGTTCTTCACCGTCTTTTCGGACAAGTAGAGACGTTCGGCGATCTGCCGGTTGGTGAGGCCCTCACCGATGAGGACCAAAACCGCGCGCTCGCGTTCGGTCAGCACCGATAGCCGGGCGTCCCGCGGTGGCGCGAGCGGCTGCGGTTCGCGCAGGGAGTGGATGAGTCGCGCCGTGGTGGCGGGGTCCAACATGGACCGTCCGGTGGCCACCGTCCGCACGGCCGAGACCAGATCCGTCCCCTTGATCTCCTTGAGGACGTACCCGGCCGCCCCGGCCATGATCGCATCGAGAAGCGCCTCCTCGTCATCGAAGGACGTCAGCATCAAGCAGGCGAGGTCGGGCATCGAGGAGCGCAGCTCGCGACAGACGGTGATACCGTCGCCGTCGGGCAGTCGGACGTCGAGCACGGCCACCTGGGGCCGCAGCGCAGGCCCACGGGCGAGCGCCTGCTGCGCCGTCGCCGCCTCACCGACCACCTCGATGTCAGGTTCGGCGTCGAGGAGGTCCGTCAGGCCGCGGCGGACCACCTCGTGGTCATCGAGGAGGAAGACCCTGATCGGCGATTCGACTGCGGGAGCCGACACCTCGGACATACGCACCTCTGCACTGTTTCATTCGGTCCCACTGCCTTTCTTCTGAATTGTCTCAGGCAGGCGGCCGGTGCACCCGGTCAAGGGGGCGCCGCACACCGCTCGATCCGGCCACGACGCGCCGCCGGCCTCCTGCGGGCCCTCTGGCGACCACACTCCGCACGTCGCACTGGAGGTCGGGTACTTCAGCGGTGCTGCGCGGCGCGGGCTGCGCGGGCCGGCGGCGCCCCTACGGGAGTCTGAGCGAAGCCGATCGGAGGGAACGGGCGATGCAATGGCTGGTGACGGTCGCGGGCGCGGCGATGGTGCTGCTGATCCTGCGCGATGTCTTCCACACCCTGTGGCACCCGACGCGCCACGGCGGTCTGAGCCGGCTGGTGATGAGTGCGTTCTGGCGGGTGTCCTTCGCATCCGGCTCGCGACACCGGGCCTCCGGCCTGGCCGGTCCGCTCGCCATGGTGACCGTCGGCGCGCTGTGGGCCCTGACGGTGGTGGCAGGCTGGGCGCTGATCTACTGGCCACAGCTGCCCGACGGGTTCGGGTACGCCAACGGGCTGCGGCCCGCCGAGCACGCCGGCCCGCTGGACGCCGTCTACATCTCCCTGGTCACCGTCTCCACGCTGGGCCTGGGGGACATCGCGCCCACCGAGGGCTGGCTGCGCGTCCTGGCTCCTCTGGAAGGGCTCGTCGGGTTCGCGCTGCTGACCGCGATGGTCGCCTGGACACTGGGCATCTACCCGGCGCTGGCGCGCCGCAGGGCGCTCGCCTTGCGGCTGTGTCAGCTCTCCCGCGCCCGTGGGGACGCGGCGCCCGCCGACGCTGCGGCCGGCGTAGACCTTCTGGGGGAAGTGGCGGCACTCCTCGCGGTGGTCACGGTCGACTTCCTCCAGTACGCGGAGTCCTACTACTTCTACGACGGCGATGACCGGACCTCGCTGGCCGGTCACCTCCAGTACGCACAAGACCTCGCAGAACGAGGCGCCCTCGCCCAGTCACAGGAGGTCCGCAACGCCGCCGCGGTGCTGCACACCGCCCTCGACGACCTCGCCGACATTCTGGACGAACGCTTCCTGCACACCGGTGGCCCCACACGGCTCACGCTGGAGGCCTTCGCGAACGACCACGGACGGCGCGCGGGCGCCGGTCACTCCATCAAGGGCTGAACTCGCTCGTTCGAGGCCACCGGGGCTACGCCGCGGCACTGGACAATGGGGCCATCTGTTCGATCGGGAAGAGGGAGATGTCGTGCCCCCGTACGACCTTGCCGACCGCCTCGTCGTCGGCGTCGCCTCCAGCGCCCTGTTCGACCTGACGGAGGCCGATGCGGTCTTCCGTGAGGAGGGGGAGGCGAGCTACCGCGCCTACCAGGAAGAGCACATGGGGCACACCTTGGAACCCGGCGTGGCTTACCCGTTCATCCGCAGGTTGCTGTCGCTCAACTCCCTGAACCCGACCGAGGACCCGCTGGTCGAAGTGATAGTCCTCTCACGCAACGACCCGGACACCGGGCTGCGGGTGATGCGGTCCATCCAAACCCACGACCTGCCGATCACCCGTGCCATCTTCACGCAGGGCCGCTCACCCCACCACTACGTGCCGGTGCTCAACATGTCCTTGTTCCTGTCCGCGAACGAGAGCGACGTCCGCGACGCCGTCGACTCGGGCCTGCCGGCCGGCTACGTACTGGGGTCGCCGTCGGCGGACGACACCGAGGACCAGGAGCTCAGGATCGCTTTCGACTTCGACGGGGTCCTCGCCGATGACAGCGCCGAACGGATCTACCAGAGCGACGGCCTGGCCACCTTCCGCACCCACGAGAGCACGAACGCGGCCACACCGCACGCCCCGGGGCCGTTGCGTGACTTCCTGGCCGGCGTCAACAGGGTCCAACAGCGCGAGGAGGAACGACAGCGACAGGACCCGGACTACCGGATCCGGGTGCGCGTTTCCCTGGTGACGGCCCGGAACGCACCCGCCCATGAGCGAGCGGTGCGCAGTCTCAAGGACTGGGGCGTGACGGTGAACGACGCCTTCTTCCTCGGAGGCATCGACAAGGGCGAGATCATCGGCGTCCTCAGGCCGCACATCTTCTTCGACGACCAGATCGGCCATCTGGTGGGGACCGCTCGCAACGCGCCCAGTGTGCACGTCCCCTTCGGCAAGGTGAACGAGATCAGCGCTTCCTGATGCCTGCCCGCGGGCGGGCGGCGGCGGTCCCGGTGGGCGAGTCCGCCGCCGCATCCACGATCGACCGAGCGCGGGCCCCGCCGGGCGGCGCCCAGGCCGGAGCATGCCAGCCGGCCTGGGCCCGTTGCTCAGACGAGGTCGAACCGGTCGAGGTTCATGACCTTGTCCCACGCCCGGACGAAGTCCTTCACGAACTTCTCCTTCGCGTCGTCGCTCGCATAGACCTCGGCGAGCGCGCGCAGCTCCGAGTTCGAACCGAAGACGAGGTCGGATCGGGTTCCGGTCCACTTGACCTCGCCCGTGGTGGCGTCCCGCCCCTCGAAGGTGCTCTGGTCCTCGGACGTCGCCTGCCATGTGGTGCCCAGGTCCAGCAGGTTGACGAAGAAGTCGTTGGTCAACGTCCCCGGGGCAGTGGTGAGGACTCCATGGGCCGAGCCCTGGTGGTTCGCGTCCAACACCCGAAGGCCGCCGACCAGGACGGTCATCTCGGGTGCGCTCAGAGTCAACAGGTTCGCACGGTCCACCAACAGGTACTCCGCCGGGAGCCGGTTGCCCTTCCCGAGGTAGTTGCGGAACCCGTCGGCGGTCGGCTCCAGGGCCGCGAAGGACTCCGTGTCCGTCTGCTCCTGCGAGGCGTCCACGCGTCCCGGAGCGAAGGGGACTTCGACGTCGAAGCCCGCCGCCTTGGCGGCGCTCTCCACTGCCGCCGCCCCGGCGAGCACGATCAGGTCCGCGAGGGAGATCTGCCTGCCGCCGCCCTGCGCGGCGTTGAACGACGTCTGCACGCCCTCCAGGACGCGCAGGACCGAGGCCAGCCGATCGGGGTCGTTGGCCTCCCAGCCGCTCTGTGGCTGCAGGCGGATGCGCGCGCCGTTGGCCCCACCGCGTTTGTCGCTGCCGCGGAAGGAGGAGGCGGAGGCCCAGGCGGTGAACACGAGGTCGGACACCGACAGGCCCGAGGCGAGGACCTGCTCCTTGAGTGCGCGGACGTCCTCGGCGGTTACGAGCTCCGCCGCCACCGGGGGCAGCGGGTCCTGCCAGAGCAGGGTCTCGGACGGCACCTCGGGGCCGAGGTAGCGCACGACCGGGCCCATGTCGCGGTGGGTCAGCTTGAACCAGGCGCGCGCGAACGCGTCGGCGAACTCGGACGGGTTCGCCAGGAACCGCCGCGAGATCTCCTCGTAGGCAGGGTCGACCCTCAGGGCGAGGTCAGTGGTGAGCATCGTCGGGGCATGGCTCTTGGAGGAGTCGTGGGCATCGGGTACGGTGCCGGCTCCCGCGCCGTCCTTCGGCCGCCACTGGTGTGCTCCGGCCGGGCTCTTGAACAGTTCCCACTCGTAGCCGAACAGGATCTCAAGGAAGCTGTTGTCCCAGGTCACCGGGGTGTTCGTCCAGATTCCCTCCAGGCCGCTGGTGATCGTGTCACCCCCCTTGCCGGTGCGATAGGTGTTCTTCCAACCCAGCCCCTGCTCCGCGAGCGTGGCGGCCTCCGGGTCGGGGCCGACGCTGTCCGCGGGACCTGCGCCGTGGGTCTTGCCGAAGGTGTGGCCGCCCGCGATCAGGGCGACGGTCTCCTCGTCGTTCATCGCCATCCGGCGGAACGTCTCGCGGATGTCCCGGGCCGCTGCATGCGGGTCCGGGGTGCCGTTCGGTCCTTCGGGGTTGACGTAGATGAGGCCCATCTGCACCGCACCGAGGGGGTTCTCCAACTCCCGGTCGCCGGTGTAGCGCTCGTCGCCGAGCCAGGTGGTCTCGGGGCCCCAGTAGACGTCCTCGTCGGGTTCCCAGACGTCCGCGCGCCCGCCGCCGAAGCCGAAGGTCTCGAAGCCCATGGTCTCCAGGGCGACGTTGCCGGCGAGGATCATCAGGTCGGCCCAGGAGAGGTTCTGGCCGTACTTCTTCTTGACCGGCCACAGCAGGCGGCGCGCCTTGTCGAGGTTCGCATTGTCCGGCCAGCTGTTGAGCGGGGCGAAGCGCTGCTGACCTGCCCCGGCTCCGCCGCGACCGTCGCTGATCCGGTAGGTGCCCGCGCTGTGCCAGGCCATGCGGATGATGAACGGACCGTAGTGGCCGAAGTCGGCCGGCCACCAGTCCTGCGAGGTCGTCAGGGCTTGGGCGATGTCCTCCTTCACCGTGGGGAGGTCCAGGGTGGAGAAGGCCGCGGCGTAGTCGAACTCCTCGCCGAGGGGGTTGGCCACGGCGGGGTCCTTGGCGAGGATCCGCAGGTTGAGCCGCTCCGGCCACCACTGGCGGTTTCCGCCGCCCTGTGTCGGATGTGGAGCGCGCCCGTGCGGGACCGGACAGCCACCTCCGCTCTCCGCCTTCGCGTCTACGACGACTGCATCATGGTTCTCAGACATGGGAATCCTTCCGGACCGGACGGGTCATGGTTGTGCTGAGACCGGGGGAGGAACGAGTGGGGGGTTGGGCTGCTCGGGGACGAGAGCCGGCTCCGCCGACGGGACGTCGGGGCCTTGGGGGCGGCCGGTAACCCGATGGCCGACCGGGTAACTCCCTCCTGGCTGGTCCCTCACGTCTCGGTCTCCTGCCGTACTGGAGTCTTCCTGTCACTTGGCTATCTATGAAACCGATCCTACGATGGACAAAATCCAAGTCAAGAAGAACGCCAAGCCCTGTCCGATCGGATCCTGGTTCTTCGCCGGTGGACTTCGGGGGTCCTGCCGAATCTGAAGAGGTGACCCAGATGAGTGACCTGCTGGAGCGACTACGCGGACGCGGCTGGCGGATGACCTCCCAGCGGCGGGTCGTTGCGGAGGTCCTGGACGGCGACCACGTGCACCTGACGGCAGACGAGGTGCACGCCCTCGCGGTGCAGCGACTTCCGGAGATCTCCCGGGCGACGGTCTACAACGCACTCGGGGAACTGGTCTCCCTCGGCGAGGTCGTGGAGGTCTGTACGGTCGGCCGGGCCAAGCGCTACGACCCCAATGCGCACCGCCCCCACCACCACCTGGTCTGCTGCGGTTGCGGTCTCATCCGCGATGTCCATCCGACCGAAGATCCCTTGGGGGGCCTGCCCGTGGAGGGGCGTTTCGGCTTCGTGGTCTCCGCGGCCGAAGTCACCTATCGCGGGCTCTGCCCAGCCTGCGCCTGATCGCTCCGCGGCGGGGGTGAATCGCGTCTCATCCTGGTGGTGCGGCTTGTTTATGCAACGAGTTGCATATGAGGATCGAGGCATGGCGCTCGAACACGCGATCCTCGTTTCCCTGCTGGAGAAGCCAGGGTCCGGGTATGAGTTGGCACGGCGGTTCGAGCGGTCCATCGGGTACTTCTGGACCGCCACGCACCAGCAGATCTACCGGGTCCTCAAACGCATGGAGGGCGAGGGCCTTCTCCTCCTGTGGGAGGTGCCGCAACCCGGCCGACCATACAAGAAGGAATACTCCGTCGCCGGTTCCGGCCGCGCGTCCCTCTCCCGATGGCTGCACGAGCCGATCGAACCGGAAAGCCCGCGCCACGACCTCGCCGTCACGATCCGCGGCGCGGCCTTCGATGACCGGGCGGACCTGATCCACGAGGTCGAACGGCACCGTCAGGAGCACACCGGCCGCTCGTCGCACTACCTCGCGGGCCAACAGCGCGACTTCACCGGGAACGAAGCCCGTGCTCCGCTGGACGTGGGTCCGAAACCGCAAACACGTCGTGCTGCGTGGCGGTATCGCCTACGAGCGCATGACGATCGCCTGGCTGGATGACGTCCTTACCACCTTGCACCGGCTCGCCCCGGGGCTACCGCCCGACTGAGCCTCGCCGCTCCTCCCTGCCTGACCAGAGCCACTGCCGCGACCCCGACCCGATCCCGGAAGGTGAACCCCCTTGACCGACACCCTGTTGTTCAACCCGCACACCTATGACCCGGCGCATTTCGACGCCGAGACCCGCAGGCTGCTGAGGGCCACCGTCGACTGGTTCGAAGAGCGCGGCAAGCGCAGGCTGATCGAGGACTACCGCACCCGCGCCTGGCTGGGTGACTTCCTCGCGTTCGCCGCCAAGGAGGACCTGTTCGCCACCTTCCTCACTCCGGCCGCCGTGACGGAGGAACCGGACCGCCGCTGGGACACCGCCCGGATCGCCGCGCTCAACGAGATCTTCGGGTTCTACGGCCTCGACTACTGGTACGCGTGGCAGGTGACCATTCTCGGGCTTGGCCCGATCTGGCAGAGCGAGAACGCCGATGCCCGTACCCGCGCCGCCGAACTCCTCGCGCAGGGTGAGGTGTTCGCCTTCGGGCTGTCGGAGAAGTCCCATGGCGCCGACATCTACTCCACCGACATGTTGCTGGAGCCCGACGGTGACGGCGGGTTCAGGGCGAGCGGCTCCAAGTACTACATCGGCAACGGCAACGCCGCTCGCTTCGTCTCGGTGTTCGGCCGCCGCAGCGATGTCGAAGGCCCCGAAGGCTACGTCTTCTTCGCCGCCGACAGCCAGCACGCGGCGTACCACCTGATCCAGAACGTCGTGGACTCCTCCAAGTACGTCAGCGAGTTCCGACTGGAGAGCTACCCGGTGGCCGCCGATGACGTACTGCATACCGGCCGGGCCGCCTTCGACGCGGCCCTCAACACCGTCAACGTCGGTAAGTTCAACCTCTGCACCGCCTCCATCGGCATCTGCGAGCATGCGATGTACGAGGCCGTCACCCATGCCCACAACCGCGTCCTCTACGGCCGCCCCGTCACCGCCTTCCCCCATGTGCGACGGGAGTTGTCCGACGCCTACGTCCGCCTCGTCGGCATGAAGCTGTTCAGTGACCGCGCCGTCGACTACTTCCGCTGCGCCGGACCCGAGGACCGCCGCTACCTGCTGTTCAATCCCATGACGAAGATGAAGGTGACCACGGAAGGCGAGAAGGTCATCGATCTGTTGTGGGACGTCATCGCGGCCAAGGGCTTCGAGAAGGACACCTACTTCGCCCAAGCCGCCGTCGAGATCCGGGGACTGCCCAAGCTGGAGGGCACGGTCCACGTCAACCTCGCGCTCATCTTGAAGTTCATGCGCAACCACCTCCTGGCGCCGGTCGACTTCCCCCCGGTGCCGACCCGCCGCGACGCGGCCGACGACGACTTCCTGTTCCGTCAAGGGCCGGCTCGGGGCCTGGGCTCGGTGCGCTTCCACGACTGGCGTGCCGCCTACGACGAGTACGCGACCGTGCCGAATGTCGCCCGCTTCCGCGAACAGGCAGACGCTCTGTGTGAGTTCGTGGCCACCTCAGCTCCCGATGAGGAGCAGAGCCGCGACCTCGACCTGCTCCTCGCCGTCGGCCAACTGTTCGCGCTCGTCGTCCACGGCCAGCTGATCCTGGAGCAGGCCCACCTGACCGGCCTCGACGAGGACCTGATCGACGAACTCTTCGCCGTGTTGGTGCGCGACTTCTCGGCCCATGCCGTCGAGCTGCACGGCAAGGACTCCGCCACCGAGCAGCAGCAGAGCTGGGCGCTCGGCGCGGTCCGTCGCCCGCTGGTCGACGGTGCCCGCTCGGCCCGGGTCTGGGAGCGGGTCCAGGCCCTCTGCGGCACCTACGAGATGGCACCCTGACCGCGCGGACAAGGAGGTTGTGGGCCGCTCATGCGCAGCGCGCGGCCCACGACCGTCGCTCGGTCGTGGATCGTGTCAGGTCCCCGAGCCCAGGTGGTGGGTCAGGCAGCGGTGCTCGGCTCGGGCGGCCGGCAGGGCCGCGAGGGCCATGGCGCCCAGTACTGCGCCACCACCGAGGAGGAACAGATGCAGGCTGTCGGGTCCGGTCGCGATGCCCGCGCCCACACCGCTGGCCCGGCCCTCGTAGTCGATCACCCAGTGGGCCAACGGGACGCCGAGTGCGATCGCGGCGAGCGCGGCGGTCAAGACGGTGCATCCGACGGCGGTGACGGTCAGTGCGGTGGTCTGCCGGGGGGAGAGTCCCATCGCCTTGAGCGGCAGTAGGTCGCGTTCCCCCTCGCGGACGATCGTGCCGATCGCCGTCGACACCTCGGTCAAACCGATGAGCGCGAGCACCACGATCAGTCCGGCCACCACGGCCCGCAGTGCGGCCAGCCGGTCGCCGGAGTCGGCGACCTCGTGGATGTCGAGCCGCCCCTCAGCGGCCACGAGTAGTTCCGCACGGACCGAGTGGGCATCGGATCCCGGGCGTAGCCGCAGGTGGTAGAGGCTCGGCTGGAGCGAGGGGTCGTTCTCCCGGAGGGTGTCCAGCGAGGTGGAGATGGTCCGGCCACCGCTCTCCGGCTCCAGGTTGCGGCCGACGATGTGCAGGACCTGTGGGTGACCGCCGACGGTGAGCCTGACCCAGTCGCCGACCCCGACCCGGAGCAGGTCGAGGAGTCCCTGTCCGGCCACCGCCTCGTCCGTCCCGGAGGCAGGCCGTCCCTCCACCACGGAGTACGGGTAGGGGTCCTGACGGCTCCCGAGGCCGCGCAGGGTGATGGTGCCGGTCTGGCCGGGCACCAGCGCGGCCACCTCCAGACCGCGGTGCACGGCGAGTACGTCGGGGCTTGTCTGGAGCAGCGAGCGCGCTTCCCGGTCGCCGACGCCTTCCGCGGGGCGGGCCGTGAGCGCTGCGGACAGCCCCACCTGTTGGGGGCGGGAGTCAAAGCGTTCGATGGTCGCCCAAGCACCGAGGGCCACGCTGATGAGCAGCAGGGGGAGGGTGAGCCGGGCGAGGGTGGCAACCTTGTGGCGCGTGCGGCTGAAGGCGCGGTGCCAGCCGAGTACCAGGGCGGGTGGCGCGCCTGGGACCGTCAGCGCACGGCGGACCGGTGCGGACAGGCCGCGGCCGGGCGGGAGGACGGCTGATCCGGCGGGTACGGGCGGCACGCGCCCGGCTCGCCAGGCGGCGAGTGCGGTGGCCGTGCCGATGAGGAGGACGACGGAAGCCGGTATTGCGAGCAGGGCCGCGGTGTGGCCGGGCAGTCCCCGCCAGACTTCGACGGCGTCGCCGAGCGGCCCGGGGATCGCGCTGCCGAGCTCCTCGGTGAGGACCAGGGCCAGTGCCGCGCCGAGGACCGCGTAGGCCAGGTGTTGCGCGAGGAAGAGCCGCACGACCTGGCCCGGGGTGAAACCGATGGCCTTCAGGACGGATATGTCGGGCAGGTGGCCGCGGACGCGGCTGCTGATGGCGCCGAAGACCGCCAGCGAGGCCGCCGCCAGCGCGCCCAGGCCGAACAGGACCAGTACCTGCCCGAGGAGACGGTTGTCGCCCTGTGCTTCGGTACGGGCCTGCTGCCAGTGAGTGACCTCGGTGACGGCGCCCGCGCCCAGCACCGTGACCGCGCGTTGCACCGCGTACTCGGTGTCCTGCGGGTCGGCGAGCCGGAGCCCGGTGACCCGGCCGGTCCGTCCCGGGGTGTCGTGGACGGTTTGTGGCGGGGCCCAGACGGTGCCGGGGCGCTCACCCGGCCGATACGGGGCTTCCGCGGTCTTGGCGATGCCGAGCACGCTCAGCGCGCGGTCGCTGTCGCCGGGTAGGTCGAGGGTGTCCCCGGGCTCGGCGACCAGGGCCGCGGCCAGGGCGTCGTCGAGGACGACGCCGCGGGGCACCGACGGGTCTAGCCAGCGCCCCGAGACGAGGACCGGGCGTCCGACGGCAGGGCGCCGCTGCGTGCTGGCGCGCAGTTCCACGGCGGCACGGGCGCCGCGGGAGGCGAGGGTCGTGGCCACCGTGTCGTAGGGCCCGGCGATGGCGTCGATCGCGTCGATCCCGGCCAGCCGGTCCGGTTCGGCGGCGCGGCTGGTGTGGAGCCAGACGTGGGCTCCGTGTGAGCGGTTGAAGACCCGTTGCCAGGGGTTGGCCGCGTAGCCGAGTAGTGCGGTGGCAAGCAGCAGGGAAGCGACGACGCCCGCGGTGGCCGCGATCAGGAACAGCGCTTCGCCACGGTGGGTTTTGAGGTCGGCGTGCGCCCAGCGCAGCGTGGCCCGCACGAGGTCAGTCCTGGAGCTCTACGACACGGCCGGGACCACCCGGGGCCAGGGGGGTGTCCTGGGCGAGGTCGGTGTCGTCGGTGATGCGCCCGTCGAAGAAGCTGATCACTCGGTCGGCGGAGCTGGCCAGGCGGGCGTCGTGGGTGACCAGAACGATGCTCTGTCCTTCTTGGTGGAAGCGGGTGAGCAGCCGCATGAGCTCGCGGGTCCCCTTGCTGTCGAGGCTGCCGGCCGGTTCGTCCGCGAGGAGCAGGCTCGGCCGGTTGACCAGGGCGCGCGCCAGGGCGACTCGCTGCTGCTCACCACCGGAGAGTTCGGCGGGCATGCTTCGCGCCTTGTTGGTCAGGCCGAGTTCGGCGAGGAGCTGCTCGCGTGCGATGCGGGCCCGTTTGGCGGGGGTTCCGGCGAGCAGGGCGGGCAGCTCCACGTTGTCCGACACGCTCAGGTTGGAGACCAGGTTGAAGAACTGGAACACGATGCCGATGTGCCGCCGCCGCTCGATGGTCCAGCGTGCTTCGCTGTAGCCCTCGGTGGACTCGCCGTTGAGGAGGACAGCACCGTCGTCGGGGCGCTGCAGGCCTCCCAGGAGGTGCAGCAGGGTGGACTTGCCCGCCCCGGACGGTCCGGTGACGGCGACGAACTCGCCCCGTCGTACCAGCAGGTCGACGCCGCGGACGGCGTGCACGGGGCCGCCTTCGCCGTGGTGGGTCTTGGTCAGGTTCCGGGCGTGCAGCAGTGCGGGTGCGGCGGTGTGGCTCATCGCGGTTCCTCCGCACCTTCGAGCTCTTCTTGGCAGCGCTCCAGCCAGTCCAGGTCCGCCTGGAGATGGAGCATGGCGCCCTCGATGAGGAGGAGGGCAGTGCGGTTCTCCCGGTTCTCGCTGGCGGCGAGCTTGGAGAGGGTACGCATGGTCCTGAGGTACTCGCGTCGCTGTTTGTTGATGAGCCCGATCTGGTCGGCGATCCCGGTGCGTGGGGCGAGGGCGAGCTTCATGAAGAAGTCGTCCCGTACCCGCGGCTCGTCCGCGGTCTCCTCGAACCAGGTGCGCAAGGCCTCGCGCCCCGCGGCGGTCAGGTTGTAGATCTTCTTGTTGGGGCGGCTCGACTGGGTGACTTCCTCGCCCTCGATGAGCCCGGACTTCTCCAGCCGGCCCAGGGTGACGTAGATCTGGCCGACGTTGGGTTGAGGGTACGCGGACCCCAGGAGTTGCTCAAGGTCCTGCTTGAGTTCGTAACCGTGAGCGGGTCCGTCGGCGAGGAGAGCGAGGAGTTGCATGCGCACTCTGGTGCTCTCCTTAACGTCGCGATCCGGGATCGATGTGCTCTGCGCCCTAGTATCGCCCACTACCTAACGGGTATACATGCGGCTGACCTGACGAAGGCGTCGGGTGGTGGTGGCACAGGGAGGAACCTATGCGGTGGACGAGTGCCGCGGGTAGGGGGCTCTTGGTGCTCACCCTGCTGCTGATGGTGACGGTGGCTTCGAGCGCCACCGGCCAGTCGACGAGGGGGGCCGGGCGTGGGCCGGTCACCCTCGCCACCGCCGGTGACCTGACGGGATACCTCGGCCCGTTGCTGGACGGGTGGAACCGCGGGCGGCCCGACGAGCGGGTCAGGCTGGTGGAACTGCCCGACTCGGCCGACGAGACCCGGGCCCAGATGATCACCGACCTACGCTCCGGGCAGGGGCGTTTCGACGTCTTGAACATCGACGTGGCCTGGACTTCCGAGTTCGCCGCGGCCGGGTGGATCACCCCGTTGGAACGGCGCCGCTTCGAGCTGGAAGCCTTCCTCCCGCCGGTGGTGGAAACGGCCACCTACCGCGGGGGTCTCTACGCGGTGCCGTACGTCACCAACGCTGGGATGCTCTTCTACCGCAAGGACGTCCTGGACGCCGCTGGTGAATCCCCGCCTCGCACCTGGGCCGAGCTGGAGCGGCAGGCGAGGACCCTCGCCCCGGCCGCAGGGCTGGCGGGTTACGCCGGGCAGTTCCTGCCGTACGAGGGGCTCACCGTCAACGCCACGGAGGCCATCTACTCGGCGGGCGGGTCCGTGCTGCGGGAGGAGTCGGGACGGGTGGCCGTGGATTCGGCCGCCGCTCGCGCCGGAGTGGACTTCCTCGCCGGTGGGGTGCGCCGGGGGTGGATCCCGCGGGAGGCGCTGTCGTACACGGAGGAGGAGTCCCGGCAGGCCTTCCAGGACGGGCGCTTGCTGTTCCTGCGGAACTGGCCCTACGCCTGGGCCGGCGCCTCAAGCAGTGCGTCCAAGGTCGCCGGCCGGTTCGAGGCGGTCCCGCTGCCGGGGGCGACGGGAGCTGGGACGAGTGTGCTCGGCGGCTCGAACCTGGCCGTGAGTAGCCGGGCACGTCATCCGCAGACTGCCGCCGACCTCATCGCCTACCTCACGAGCGAGGGGGCTCAGCGCCGGGTGTTGACGCAGGGGGCGCTGCCGCCGGTGCGGGCGGACCTGTACGAGGACTCCGCGTTGGTGGCCCGGTACCCCTATCTGCCGGCGCTGCGCGAGAGCGTGCTGGCCTCCCGGCCGCGTCCCAAGAGCCGTCGGTACGAGCAGGTCAGCCTGGTCATTCAGGCTGCGATGCACGATGCGCTGGCGCAGCGGCAGACCCCGGCTGCCACGGTGCGCAGGTTGGGGCGCGAGTTGGACGCGGTGGCGCGCACAGGCTGAGCCCGTAGGACCGCGCCGGCAGGCGTTCTTGACCACGAGCCCGCTTCGGCGGGCTCTTTTAGTTAACCGTTAAGTACCTTACTTGTCTCCTCATGGAAATTATCTGCGGAGCAAATCACCACATAGTGGGGTAACTAGTCAGTGTTTATTACATCGACGTTGACAGGGCCTGAAGGGTGCTACCTAACATGCATGCATAACCGCTGGCTTTCGAACAGCGCGCACTCTTCACGTAGAAACAGGTCCACGGGTGATGCTCACAGCCCCGGCCAGCAACGGCCCCTCCCAGCGACTCACGCTCCCCTGGTGGCGCGACGCGGTGATCTACCAGGTGTACGTCCGGAGCTTCCTCGACAGCACCGGTGACGGGATCGGTGACCTCGCAGGGGTCCGTTCCGGTCTGCCCTACCTCAAGAAGCTGGGCGTGGACGGCATCTGGCTGAGCCCGTTCTACCCCTCCCCGCAGCACGACCACGGCTATGACGTCGCCGACTACACCGGGGTCGATCCGGTCTACGGTGACCTCGGCGAGTTCGCGCTGCTGGTGGGCGACGCACACCGGCTGGACATCAAGGTGCTGCTCGACATCGTCCCCAACCACTGCTCCAGCGAGCACCCCTGGTTCCAGCAGGCGCTCGCTGCCGGGCCCGGCAGCGAAGCTCGTTCCCGTTTCCACTTCGTTCCCGGTCGAGGCCCGGGCGGAGACCTCCCGCCGAACAACTGGCACGCGATGTTCGGCGGGCCGGCATGGAGCCGGGTGACCGAAGCCGACGGCACACCCGGCGAGTGGTACCTCCACATGTTCACCCCCGAGCAGCCGGACCTGAACTGGCGCAACCCGGCGGTCGGGGCCCTCTTCGACCAGGTCCTGCGGTGCTGGTTGGACCGGGGCGTGGACGGATTCCGCATCGATGTGGCCGCCGGGCTCTTCAAACACCCGGAACTGCCCGACTCCCCAGACCCCGAGGCCGACGCCCGAACCCGGGACTCGGTCAACCCACTGGCCTGGAACCAACCCGAAGTGCACCAGGTCTGGCGGCGCTGGCGGGAGGTGTGCGAGGAGTACACCGCCCTCGACGGCCGTGAGCGGCTCCTGGTCGGCGAGGTGTCCGTACCCACGGCGCGCGAACACGCCCTGTACGTACGCCCCGACGAGCTCCACCAGGCCTTCTTCTTCGACCTGCTGGGCGCGGCCTGGGACGCCTCGGCCTTCCGGACGGTGATCACCGATGCGCTGCGGGACATCGCCGGCACCGGGTCCAGCGTCACCTGGGTCCTCAACAACCACGACCAGGTCCGCACCGTCACCCGCTACGGGGAGTCCGACCCCAAGGGCAGCGGGCTCGGCGCCGCCCGCGCCCGCGCCGCCGCCCTCCTCATGCTGGCCCTACCCGGCGCCGCGTACGTCTACCAGGGCGAGGAGCTCGGGCTTCCGGAGGTAGTGGACCTACCAGACGAGGTCCTCACCGATCCGATCTTCCGGCGCACCGGAAGCCGTGCCCGGGTGCGCGACGGCTGCCGGGTCCCGTTGCCCTGGTCCGGCCACGCCTCACCGTTCGGGTTCAGTGCCGGGACTCAGGTGAAGCCCTGGCTCCCGCAGCCCGGATGGTTCGCCGAGCACGCCACCGATCGGGCGCTGGCCGATCCCCGTTCGTTCTGGCACCTCTACCGCGAGGGGCTCCAACTGCGGCGCGGTCTGCCCCAACTGGGCGAGGGCGCTCTGCGCTGGTTGGAGTCGCCGCCCCAGGTCCTGGCCTTCGAGCGCGGTGACGGTCTGATCTGTGCGGTCAACTTCGGCACCGAACCGGTGCCCGCCCCGGCAGCCGGCGCTCCGCTGCTGTCCAGCGGGACCTGCCCGGCCGGCACCCTGCCCGGCTCGACGGCCGCCTGGTGGGTCGTCGCTTCCGCCACCAACCCCCACGCCCGCCCCATCTCCTCGCAGTGATGACTCACCTCTCCCTGAAAGGCACGGCCTTGAACAGACGACGTACCACGACCGCATGCTGCTCGGCACTCACGCTCGCCCTGGCTCTGGGGGCCACCTCCTGTAGCGGTGAGCCGGCGGGTCCCGCCGAGGAGGGCGGCGCCCTGGCTGGGCAGACCGTCACCGTCGCCGGCGTCTGGTCTGGCGCCGAACAGAAGAACTTCCAGAAGGTACTGGACGCCTTCTCCGCGAAGACCGGCGCCCAGACGCGCTTCGTCTCCACCGGGGACAACGTCTCCACGGTCATCGGCAGCAAGATAGAGGGCGGCAACGCCCCCGACGTGGTGATGGTCCCGCAGGTGGGTGTTCTCCAACAGTTCGCCCGCCAGAATTGGCTGGCCCCGCTGTCCCCGGCCGTCCAGCAGTCCGTGCAGTCCAACTACGCACCGGTGTGGAAGAGCTACGGATCCGTCGAAGACACCTTGTACGGGCTCTACTTCAAGGCCTCCAACAAGTCCACCGTCTGGTACTCGCCGGCCGCTCTCGACCAGGCGGGCGTGCAACCGCCCAAGACCTTCAAGGAGATGCTCGCCGTCGCCGGCACCGTCGCGGACTCGGGGCTGAGTGCCTTCGCGGTGGCGGGTGAGGACGGCTGGACGCTCACGGACTGGTTCGAGAACGTCTACCTCTCCCAGGCCGGACCCCAGAAGTACGACCAACTCGCCCGGCACGAGATCAAATGGACCGACCCGAGCGTGGTGAACTGCCTGAAGACCCTCGGCGCGCTCTTCTCCGAGGACAGACTGCTGGCCGGCGGCCGCAACGGCGCCCTGGCCACCGACTTCCCCGGATCGGTCGAGAAGGTCTTCGGTCCCAAGGGCGAGGCGGGGCTGGTGTACGAGGGTGACTTCGTCGCCGGCGTGGCCCAGGGGGAGTTCAACCGCAAGATCGGTGAGGAAGCGATGTTCTTCCCGTTCCCGGCGGTGGACGGCGGCGCGGCCCCGGTGGTCAGTGGAGGCGACGCGGCCGTCGTCCTGAAGGAAGGCAAGAACCAGAAGGCCGCCATGGCGCTCCTTGAATTCCTCGCCACCCCGCAGGCGGCTGAGGTATGGGCGGCCGAAGGTGGTTTCCTCTCGCCCAACAAGGCGCTCGACCTCGCCGCGTACGGAGACGACACGCTCAGGGCGACCGCCAAGTCCCTGGTCGAGGCCGGGGACTCGGTCCGCTTCGACATGTCGGACCAAGCCCCGGCGGCGTTCGGCGGCACCAAGGGAGCGGGCGAGTGGAAGGTCCTCCAGGACTTCCTGCGTGACCCCTCGAACCCCGACGCCACCGCCGCCGCCCTGGAGACGGCCGCGGCCAAGGCCTACGGCACCGCGAACCAGGGCTGAGGCGGCCGACCGACATGACACAGGTCTCCGAAGCCGCCCGGCACCGCGACGCCCGTGCGCGTCGCAGTGCCGGGCGGCGCCGGCGAGTCATCGCCGTCGTCTTCGCCCTGCCCGCCCTGCTGCTGCTCGGGGCTCTGGTGGTGTACCCGGTACTGTTCTCGATCGGCCGCAGCTTCTTCGACGCCTCGGGCAGCCGGTTCGTCGGCCCGGACAACTACGTGGCGATGTTCCAGGACCCGGCCACCTTGCGGGCCGTCCGCAACAGCACGATCTGGGTGATCGTCGCACCCACCCTGCTGACCGGTCTGGGGTTGATCCTCGCCGTGCTCGTGGAGAAGATCCGGTGGGCTGCGGCGTTCAAGTTGTTGCTCTTCCTCCCCATGGCCGTTTCCTTTCTCGCCGCGGGCATCATCTTCCGCCTCGCCTACGACGCGGACCCGGACAGGGGAGTGCTCAACGCGGCGGTCGTCAGCATCCACGACGCCTTCCGTGAGGGCTCCGCCTTCCCGGACGCCCAGGCCAGGACGAGCGGCGGCGTCCGGGCCACGCCCGACGGCGGTTACGAGACCGTCGATCCGCTCACCCCCGGCGACACGGTGCTCCCGCTGGGCCTGGTGGGCATCAAGCCCGCGGACGTGACGGCCAAGGCCCGCCCGGCCGCCTCCGCCGTCACCGCCGGTGCCGCCCCCGGTGAACTCCGCGGCGTGGTCTACCTGGACTTCTCACCTGGCGGGGGCGGGCGCCCGGGCGTCGTTGACGCTACCGAGAGCGGCCTGCCGGGTCTGACCGTGGAGGTGGTGCAGGACGGCCGGGTGGTCGCCGCGACCACTACCGGACCGGACGGGCTGTACCGCTTCAAAAGCCTTGAAAAAGGCCAGAGTTACACCGTACGGCTGCCCGCCGACAACTTCGCGGCGCCCTTCACCGGGGTGTCCTGGCTCGGTCCGACGCTGGTGACCCCGGCCATCATCGGGGCCTACCTGTGGATCTGGGCGGGTTTCGCCATGGTGCTGATCGGTGCGGGCCTGTCCGCGCTGCCCCGGGACGCCCTGGAGGCCGCGCGGATCGACGGTGCGAACGAATGGCAGGTTTTCCGACGGATCACCGTGCCCCTGCTCGCCCCGGTCCTGACGGTCGTCTTCGTCACCCTGGTGATCAACGTGATGAAGGTCTTCGACCTGATCTACATCATCGCGCCGGGCCCGGTACAGCAGGACGCGACCGTCCTTGCCACGCAAATGTGGCTGGTGTCCTTCGGCGGTGGCAACGACCAGGGACTTGGAAGCGCGCTCGGAGTGCTCCTCCTCCTGCTCGTGGTGCCCGCGATGGTCTTCAACATCCGCCGATTCCGCAGGAGTCAGTCATGACCGCGACCGTGACCACCCCTCGCGAGGACCTGGCGGCATCCACACCGCAGGCGCACCCCGCTCATCGCGGTCGTCATCTGCGACGCTGGCTCGGCAACCGTCTCGTGCAGGCGTTCCTGTTGCTGGTGGGCCTGATCTGGATCACACCGGTGGCGGGTCTGCTGCTCTCCTCGCTCCGGTCGGCCGAAGCCAGCGCTTCGAGCGGGTGGTGGACCGTGCTGACCGACCCCGGCCAACTGTCTGTGGACAACTACGTCACGCTGCTGGGCAACGCCGGTATGACGCAGGCCTTCTGGAACACCGTGCTGATATCGGTGCCGGCCACAGCCCTGGTGGTGGTCATTGCCGCACTGGCCGGATACGCCTTCGCCTGGCTGGAGTTCCCCGGCCGGGACTGGCTCTTCCTCCTGGTGGTCGCCCTGCTGGTCGTACCGGTACAGGTCGGACTGCTCCCGGTGGCCAAACTCTTCGGTCAGCTGGGGCTGTTCGGCACCATTGCGGGCGTGGTGCTGTTCCACGTCGCGTACGGACTGCCCTTCGCCATCTTCCTGCTGCGCAACTACTTCGCCGAGATGCCGGCTGAAATGCTGGAGGCGGCTCGGATGGACGGTGGCAGTGAGTGGCGGATCTTCGTGCAGGTCATCCTCCCGATCGGGCGCCCGGCGATCGCGAGCCTGGCCATCTTCCAGTTCCTGTGGGTGTGGAACGACATGCTGGTGGCCCTGCTTTTCGCTGATTCCTCCGCCCAGCCACTGACCGTGGAACTTCAGTCCCAGGTACGCCAGTTCGGTAGCAACATCGACGTGTTGGCGCCGGGTGCGTTCCTCTCCCTGGTGGTGCCGGTAGTGGTGTTCCTGGTGTTCCAGCGGCACTTCGTCCAAGGAGTCATGGCCGGCTCGGTGAAATAGTCCGCGCCCGAGCGGACCGGCGGGTGCCACCGCTCGGGGCGCGGTGGCACTTCGCTCCTGCGGGCGGGCCTTCTCTGAGCCCCCGCCGAGCCCGGCGGAGCCGATTCGCCCCGGCCGGGGGCCTTCCCCGCCTCCTGGTGGACTTCCGGATCGGACCGGCATTCCGTTTTGTGTCATATCGGCTGGTTCGGCACTTTCTGTGCGGGTAGACCGTTAAAAGAGCGAGGGAGCACGCGCTCGGTGTGGACGCACATGGACAGGGCGCCAAGTCCGGGGCGAGCTCCCGGCCCACCCCTGCCGGTGGACCGTCCCAGCGTGACGGCTGATGGCGGACCTCCACCGAGGCAGGCACCCGCTCGCGTACCAGGAGGCCGCCATGGATCTCTGGCTGATCTGGCTGATCACCGCCGCGGTGCTGGCCGTGGCGGAACTCTTCACGCTCACCGCCGCACTGGGCCTGCTGGCGTGCGCCGCCCTGGTCACGGCCGGATCCGCCGCCCTCGGAGTGCCGCTGCCCCTGCAACTCGTGATCTTCACCGTAGTCGCCGCGCTCAGCGTCCTTTTCGTACGTCCTGTCGTGGTGCGCCGGTTCTCCCAGCCCCAGGCCCAGCGATTCGGCGTGGACGCGCTGATCGGCGAGACCGCCCGGGTGGTCTCGGAAGTCTCCGGCGTGGACGGCAGGGTACGCATCGGTGGTGAGGAATGGACCGCCCGCGCCTACGACGAGACGCTGGTGATCCCGGCCGGGGCGACGGTCGATGTCATCGAGATCAACGGAGCCACCGCACTCGTCTACCCACGGAAGTGAACCATGGAAGCTTCGGCGTTCCTCGTCGCTGGGGTGATCATCGCGCTCTTCGCCGTCTTCACCGTGGTACGGGCGGTGCGCATAGTGCCCCAGTCCCGTGCCCGTAACGTAGAGAGGCTGGGCCGGTACCACCGCACGCTGACGCCCGGGCTCAACGTCGTCATTCCGTACGTCGACCGGGTGTACCCGGTGATCGACCTGCGCGAGCAGGTGGTCTCCTTTAGGCCGCAACCAGTCATCACCGAGGACAACCTGGTCGTCGAGATCGACACCGTGGTGTACTTCCAGGTGACGGACCCGCGAGCGGCTGCTTACGAGATCGCCAACTACCTCCAGGCGGTCGAGCAGCTCACCGTCACCACCTTGCGCAACGTCGTGGGCTCGATGGACCTGGAGATGACCCTCACCTCGCGGGACACCATCAACAGCCAGCTCCGCGGCGTGCTCGACGAAGCCACCGGCAAATGGGGGCTGCGGGTCAACCGCGTGGAGATCAAGGCCATCGACCCCCCGCAGTCCATCAAGGACGCCATGGAGAAGCAGATGCGGGCCGAACGGGACAAGCGGGCCGCGATCCTCGGAGCCGAAGGACAGCGCCAGGCGCAGATACTCACCGCCGAGGGCGACAAGCAGTCGGCCGTCCTGCGGGCCGAGGGCAACCGCACGGCCGAGATCCTCAAGGCCGAGGGGCAGTCCCGGGCCATCGACGAGGTGTTCCAAGCCGTCCACCGCAACGACCCCGACCCCAAGCTGCTCGCCTACCAGTACCTCCAGGCGCTGCCGCAGCTGGCCCAGGGCCCGGGCAGCACCTTCTGGGTGATCCCCAGCGAGGTCACCTCCGCGATGCAAGGGGTGTCCCGCGCCTTCAGCGAGGTACTGCCGCAGTCGCCGGCCACCCGCGAGAAGTCCTCGGACGAGAAGGCCGCCCAGGCCGCGGACGACACCGCTCAGGCCGCCGAGGCAGCCGCCGAGGCCCTGGCCGACGCGGCCCAGGTGGACGCGGTAGCGCCGCGTGCCCTGCCGGGCGAGCGGGCCGACGGTGGCGGCACGGACACCAGCACGGGCTGAGGGCCCGCGATCCACCTCTGGGGGCCGGTGCCCGAGTGCTGGTCGCTCCGACGACCACTAGAACTCAAGGACCGCCCGGGGCCGTTGGCGACGGTCCTGGTCGGCGCCGGGGGGTGGGGGCGCGACTCTGCCCCCGCCCCGCATCCGGTTCCGCCTCCCTTCACCACCCTGGCATGGCGCCTGAGCCACCTCAGTGAACTGCACGCCCTCCGGGCCGACCGCGATCGGCAGCCGCGCGTTGACCCGCGAGCACTGGCACGGTCTCGCGGATGCCGCTGAGGCCGTCGCCGCCTTGGACGCCGGAGTCACCGCGCGGAGCACGGCCCTGCTCCGCGCGGACGACCGGGCCCTGGACACCGTGGGCCACAGCAGCTACCCGCACACCAGTGACCCGGAAGACCCGTTCACCGACGTCGTGCGACGGAGCAGAGGTCGCGCTCATGCGCGACCTGTTTCGCTCACGGCAGGCCTGACCTCCTCCGCCACCACGGCGTCCTTGGGTGTTCGGCCGAGCCCACGGATGGCAGGCACACAGAGCATGACGACCAGGCAGACCACGGCCATGGCGGAGGACAGGAGCAGGACCCGGTCGGCTCCGACGGCCTCGGCGGCAGGGCCCGCCAACGCCCGTCCCAGCGGAATGACCATGATGGAACCGGCCACGTCGTAGGCGGAGACCCGGCTCAGGACCGCCAGCGGGATGTGGGACTGCACGCTGGTCGCCCACATCACCCCCCAGAAGGCGAACCCGCAACCAGCCAGGACACCGGTGGCGGCCGTGGCCACGAAAGACCAACCGAGCGCGGGCGCCAGCGGGTTGAGGGCGAAGAAGAACATGGCGCAGGCACCCGCGACGAGTGGGCGACGGGGTCTGACCCGCATGCCGAGCAGCCCGCCGACGATGGTGCCGGCTCCGTCTGCGGAGGCGATCCAGCCGTACCCACTGGCTCCGTGCTGTTCGGTGATCAGCGCTGCGCCCAGGGGCAGGGCCGGCCCGAACACGAACAGACCGAACACGGCCCAGACCGCGATGACGCCCCACAGCCAGGAACGGGAACGGAACTCGTGCCACCCCGTGGCCAGCCTGCGCCACATCGGTTCGTCACTGTCGTCCCGCCGGGTGCTGAGTCCGCGCAGGGGCGCCAGCCCCAGCGCACTGAGCGCGTAGGCCGCCGCGATCACCAGGAAGGACCCCGCGACGTCCCAGTAGGCCACCAGCAGACCGGCCAGCCCGGGGCCGATCAGGGCACTCATCGCCTCGGAAATCCGCAGCAGGGCGTTGGCACGCTGGATGTCCTGGGCGACCTGCGGGACCAGGCTCGCCAGACCGGGTTGGAACATGGCCGTCGCGGCGCCGCTCAGCGCCATCAGCGCCATGACCTGCCACAGGCGCACTTCGGTGCCCACCAACAGTGCCGCAAGCGCGAGCATGGCCACCATGCGCACCAGGTCGGCGCCGACCATCATCACCTGGGGGGTGAACCGGTCGGCCAGGACCCCGCCGAAGAGCACCAGCAGGGCGATCGGCGCCATCCAGGCGGCCAGGGCGTACCCGACACCACTGGCCCCATAGCCCGCCCCCAGCACCGCGGTGGTGAGCGAGACCATCAGCATGCCGTCAGCCAACAGCGAGGTGCTGCGCGCGGTGAAGAACAGGCGGAAGCGTCTCGACCGCCACGGGCTGGGAAGCGTGTCGTGCCCCGCCGGGACGGAAACCTCATTGGTCGTCATGTCACATCTGCCGGTCCCGGCCGGTCCCTTCCATGAGTATGTGCTGCCCGAACCAGGCGTCGCTCCGCCGGGTCTGCGCCGGCGGTTCCTGGACCATCACGTACCAGCGGGGCGCGAGGAGCCCGGGCTGGCCGGGAAGTGCTTCCATCAGTGCGGCATGCGCCCCCGCCGGGGTCAGCCGACGGTCGCCGGTGGCGATGAACGCCGTGAGGCCCGTACCGGATGGCCCGCCGGTGGCCGGACCTTCCGTGGTGACATGGACGGGAAGCCCTCCCAGGACCCGGCGCAGGACCGCGGCCACTGCGGGGGGTGAGGTCCAGCAGCCGTCCACCTGCTGCCAGTAGGGGCCGCGTTCGACTGGTCGGATCCCGCTCACCTCCGTGAGCGAGGTGGACGGCACGTCGTCCGCGCCGGCTGCCTCCAGGAGCCTCACCAGACCGGTGAGGAGGTCTTCCGCCTCCTGCCGGCTGAACAGTGCGGGGTCGGCCCACATCCCGAGGTGGAGTTGCGGATCCGTCTGGTAGACGAAGACGAGAACACGGGTGGGCAGCACCTGTTCCGGTCCCCAGGACAGGTCCAGTTCCGCAGCCGCGGCTCCCGGTGGCGCGGCCGTGGTGGTCAGGGATGCCGGCAGTGTGCTCACGTCGTTGAAGACGACGTCGCGAGCGAAGTGGCTACCGCGTTCGAAGGTGACCCGACCGATCATCTCCCACAGGGCGAGGGCGTCGAACCTGCTGTGACGGTAGGCGTTGAGAGCGGCTCCCCATGCTTTGCTCAGGAGCGCGTCGAAGGACGGCACGCCAACGTCGAGACAGAGCAACGCGTCTTGGGAGACGGTGTTCACCGAACGGGCTAGCTGGGGCAGGAACCGGTTGGAGGTGGGCACGGCGAGGACGCAGCTGCTCTGGCCCGCTCGGTGGGCCAGGAGCGCGCACCAGGCCGTCAGCAGCACCGTGTTCGGGAGGGCTCCCGTGCGCTGGGCCACGAGGGTCAGGGCTCGGGAGCCCCGTTGCGAGCGGAGCGTCAGCTGGGGTTGCCGGGAGTCGGTGCCGGTGGCGCGCGGCTCCGCGAACATCGCCTGAGGACCGGTGCGGATGATCCGTTCCCAGTGAGCCACGGCGGCCTTGGCCCTGCGCACACCGGCCGGTGTTGCTTCTTCGGCAGCCAGGTCCAGCGGTGTGAGGGCGGTCAGGGGCGGGAGCGTCTCGCCGGCCAGCAGGCTGAGCCATTCCTCCCTCAGGACGGTGAGGGCACTGCCGTCCGTCACGGCATGGCTGGAGGCCATGGCTACGAACACCGGTGTACCGCCCAGGCAGACGAAGGAGATCCGCAGGGGGAACTCCCGGTCGAGACGGAAGCGGCCGGCGCGGGCCTGGCGGGCTATTGCCTCGGCGTAGTCGGCAACCTCCTGGGGGAGGAGTTCGTGGTCGAGTACGGTGACGGTGAACTCGCCTTCAGCTGAGGCAACTTGCTCGCGCGGGGCGGTGTCCGACGGAGTGGGGAAGGTGGTGCGCAGGGCTTCGTGGCGCACCACCAGCGTGTGAAGGGCCTCGATCGCCGCGTCGAGTCCGGTACCCGCGGGGACCGGCCACACGGCGTGGTTGTTGATGTGCGTGGGGTCGTCCCGCAGGATGCAGCGGATCATGTTGGCCTGCCCCATCGTGACGGGGCCCCGGCGCGCGGCGCCGCCGGCGTAGGCGACGGTGATGGTGCGGGTGGTCATGGTTTCCACGGCAGCCCCAGGTCCCGACTGTTCCGGCTCAGGACTTCCCAGACGTCGACCAAATGGGCGAAGTCCTCCATGTCCCGTACGGCTTGATCGAGCAGTTCACCGCGGCGGACCCCGAGGGCGTCCGCCGCCGCCCCGTACCGGCCGCCCAGTTTGCGGTAGCAGTGTTGGAGCACGTCGAGCCGTTCCGCGTTCGCTCCCCGGTCCAGGCGCGTGCTGTCTCGTACCAGGTCGGCGATGGCCGACGGGCGGATGCGGCCCTCGTCGTCGGTGATGGCCGGGCTGGCCGCCGTCAGCCGGGTGTGGATCCAGTGGAAGTAGGGGGCGGACAGCAGAAACTTCGCAAACCGCAGCTGGTAGGCAAGGAAGCCGGCCTCGGTGCGGCGTTCGCCCGTGTAGTAGTTGACGATGTGACGGTTGTGCACGACGCCCGGCAACTGGGCGTCGTGGACGAGGTGGATCAGGAAGTAGTCGCTGCCGATGGTGTCGGTGGCGGGCGGCAGCGGAACCCGCCCGTACACCTCCCGGTCGAAGCTGATGTTGCACATGTCCACACGCATGGGGTTGACGCGGCTGAGCGTGGTGCGATCACCCGTGAAGGGGGCGCTACCGGCGCCACGGAAGGACTCCTGGATCAGGTTCTTGCGCCAGATCTCCGGGTAGCCGGCGGGGACCGCGAGGCCGACGACCTCCTGGTAGATGTCGGGATCGAGGTCACGGATCTCCGCGACGTCCACGGACATCTCACCGACGAAGGAGCCGCCGACCAGCGCCACCGGCCACTTGGCGTACGCGGGGTCGAGCCGGCTCCGTGACACTCCATCGGCCACCTCGGTCGCCGGGCGGCCCAGGGCGCCGAGCTCGTGGTGGAGGGGGAAGACCGGTTCACCGTGCAGGAACTGGTAGCGGCTGTCGGAGTCCCGGCGGTGCACCGAGGTGCATCCCAGGGCCTCCGCGAAGAGGAAGGCACGGTTGGTACAGGCGCCGTAGGACACGTGCGGCGGCAGCATCAAGGTCAGCAACCTCTGCGACGCCGCGGTGCCGGAGCGATCGATCACTTCGGTCAGGAAGTCCTGTTGTGCCCGCTCGTCGAGGTGGTGGACGATCACTTCGGGCACCGGCGGCAGGGCGTTCACGGCAACCTGGTGGGCGGCGAACACCTCGGCGTCCGAGGAGTCCAGGATCAGCAGGTGCACCTCGGCGTCGAAGTGGCGGGCGCCGTAGGCGGCCTCCTCCCCGAGGGCTGCGATGGTGTCGCTACAGGCTCGATTGGTGGGCAGGGTCAGGCAGATGCGGCGCACGAGTGTTCTCCGCTCTGACCAACGGAGGTGCCCCCCGCGCCGGTGGACCCGGGAGTTTTCTGGTCCGTCCAGGAGGCCAGCCCCAGCAACCGGCGCCCGAGTTCGCTGAGTTCGGCCGTGGGGTATCGCTTGGACTCGTGCAGCACAGGGTCGCCGACCAGCGTGCGATTCCAGCGCGGAGTGCGCAGGTGCCGCCAGGATTCGACGCGGGACTGCCTGAGCCTGTCGTGCCCCTCCAGTGCCGGCATCATCGACAGGTACTGGACCGCCCGTACGCCGTCCTTGGAGGAGTTGCGTGCCACACCGTGGGCGAGGAGGCCGTTCCATATCAACAGGTCGCCCGGGTGCAGCTCGGGTCGCACGACGGGGAACTGCGAACGGTCCACGGACGGCCTCAAGGGGTCCCGGTCTGCGGGCTCGTGCACCTTCCACTCCTCGAAGCCCCGGAAGAGTTCAGGGCAGCACTGGAACCCGCCTGTCTCCGGGCTGGTGTCGTTGAGGGCGATGATTGCCTGGACCCGCTGCGGCGGTACGCCGAGGGTGGTGTCGATGTCCCAGTGCAGCTCGATGTCAAAACCCCGTTCGGTGGGCTCGATCAAGGAGCGGTCACGGTTGCCCACGTTGGGCGGGTTGAGATTGAGCCGGTCGAGGGTGACCCACAGCTCTTCGCAGTCCCAGACGTCGACGAAGGCGTCGTAGACCCGCTGCGCCTGGCGACTGTCCCAGAGCAGTTGGTGGTGGTAGGCCTCGACGAAGCCGTAGATGTGGAGTTGCTGGTCCAACTCCGAGCGGAAGGGGCGGTCTTCGTACCAGCTCTCCGGCCGTGCCGGGTCGAGACCTTGGAAGTTCCAGGCGAAGTCCAGGAGGCGTCGCGCGTCCCGTGCCGGGATCGCTTCCCGCACGATGACGTAGCCGTAGGTCTGCCAGTGGGTGAAGTCCTCTTCGGACAGCACGCGCAGGGGTTGGGACTTCTTTAGTTCCCGCAAGGTGGTCTGCGCCAGGTAGGACTCGCCGTCGGCGCTGAAGTACGGCAACTGGCCCACCGCTCGGTGTAGATGGGGGCGGCGAGCGCGGTGTTGGGGAGCGGAGGCCTTCATGGAGTCCCTCCAGGTTCGGGTTCGTGGAACACGGTTCGACGGCGTGGCGGGAGCGCGGCATGACGGAGCCCGGGGGCCGCGCGGGCGGAAAGGGGGACGGGACACCCCTGGAGGGGAGCCGTGGTGGCGGCTGGTGGTGGGCGCTCTAACGGCGGGCCGGGCAGAGGTGGGGGCGGCGGCAAGCGACTCTCCTAGACCGGTGAACGACATGCTGCCTTGCCCCTGGTCCGGGTCGGCGAGCGCGCCGGCGGCACGAAGGGGTGACCAGTGTTGGTCAGGCACTGGCCACGCCCCAGCAGAATTGGTCCAGACCATGGCGGGTGTCAAGTGCCGTGTCGACATGTGGATGTGCGGCGGCCGGGTCCCGCCCCGCCGCGACGCAGATCCGTCCCCGGCGGTGGTGAGCTGGCGTGAGGCGCGGGGTCGCCCCCCGTCGATCCGATTGCGGGTGCCGGTGTCGTGGCGGGATGAGGCGGTTGCGGGAGGGCGCCGTGGGGCTGCGGGGGTGCCCCCAAGGGGCTGAAACCGTCGGCCGGGGCGCCCGACCGCACCGATCGTTTTGGTCTAGACAACAATCGAGAAGCTGGCTTAGGGTCCCCAATGTGCAGCTACGTCCGGTCCCTGACGGAACGCCAACCGGGCATCAGTGCTGCTCTGCGGTCAACGGCATTGACGCGCAGCGTCGTTCGCAAGGTCGCGAACCCGGTGCGGTGCATCGGCTCGCCCGTCAGCCGTCGCCGTCGACCGATCGCCACGCCGAGAGGGAGCGGTTTCCATGAGCACACCCAGCACCACGGCCCTGCCGAACGGTGCCCTGAAGGACCCCGGTGCGGGCCTGATCGCGCTGGACCCGGTACGCACCGCGCTGCTGCACGGCCTCGACAGCTTGCTCACCACGCTGGCGTACCGCCTGTCCGCTCCCGAAGTGGTGGGTCCGCCGCTGCTGTCGGTGGACGGACTGGCACGGCTCGACTACTTCCGGAACTTTCCCCACCTCGGCATCCCCGCCGGGCGATTCGCTCCCACCGCCTTCGACGGTTTGGCGGCCGGCGCCTCGCCCGGCGGCCTGACGCTGCAGCCCACCGGACACGTGCTGCCCTCGGCCACCTGCTACGGGCTACTGCTCTCCTTGGAAGGCCAGGATGTCGGCGAGGGCGGACTCCGCCTCTCCGCCACCGGCCGCTGCTTCCGCAACGAGACCCACTACGAGGGCCTGCGCCGCCTGTTGGGCTTCCACATGCGCGAGGTCCTCTACCTTGGCACCAAACAAGGTGCCGTTGAACACCTGGACCAAGGGGCCGACTTCATAACGGAGTTGGCGGAAGGGCTTGGCCTGTCGCTGACCCGGGCCGCAGCCGACGACCCGTTCTACGACAAGGGCGGATCCCGTGCCAGGCTGATGGCCCTGGACCCGGTCAAGTACGAGTTCAGCGCCCCTGACGGGACCGCCATCGCTTCCGTCAACCGGCACCGCAACTTCTTCGGTGAGCGTCTGGACATCCGCGCGGGCGCGCATGGTCCCGTCTACAGCTCCTGCGTCGCCTTCGGGGTCGAACGCTGGGTCCACGCGATGACCCTGGCCCACGGCACCCCCGAATTGGCCCTGGAAAGACTCCGAGCGGCTCAGAGCTGAGCTGCCCCCCGACTCAAGTCCGCTCCGCGACAGCCCCGTCACAGTAAGGAACGACTTCGCCCCATGGAACGCCTCATTGAGTGGCTCCACGAGAAGAACCCCGGACTCGACGGCCCGATCGACCTCGAAGAGGACCTCATCGAGGCCCGGCTGATCGACTCGATGGACTTCCTGGAGTTCATCGACCTCCTGGAGGACGTCTGCGGCAGCGACATCGACCTACAGGAAGTGACGATCGACGACTTCCGCACGCTCGGCCGTGTGGAGCGGCGGTTCCTGAGTCCGGGGACGGCTAGCCTGGAGGCGGCATCCGGATGACAGCCAGCACGTGAGCACTGCCTTGCCCTCGGATTCGAAGGACCCCGTCGTGGTGGCTTCGGTGGCCACCACGAAGGAGGTCCTGGCCCTGCCGGAGCTCCACGAGGGCCTGCTCGAACCCTGGGAGCGGGAAAGGCTGTCCAAGATCCGGCTGCCCGGGCGCCGAGATGACGTGCTGGCGTCGCGTCTGCTGCTGCGCCAGTGCATCGCCCGCGCGACGGGGCTGCCCCTGCGGGGCTCGGTTCCCGCCCAGTTCTGCACCGAGTGCGGGCAGCGAGGTCACGGCCGTCCGTACCTGCCCGACCACCCCGGACTGGGGGTCAGCCTGAGCCACGCCGAGGGTCTGGTGGCGGCGGCCGTCGGGCCGGGCGCGGTCGGCGTCGACGTGGAGCTCTTGACGCGCCGGCCCGCTCCCTGGTCCGCGCTTCACAGGGTTCTTCCGGAATCCGAACTGCGGCTGGCCGCAGCCCAGGCGGACCCCGAGGTGGCGATGCTGCGCCTGTGGGTGCGCAGGGAGGCCCGGGTGAAGGCGGGGGAGCAGGGGCTTCGGCTGTTGGAGTGGACCGATCACTACCGCAAGGCCGTGGTGGCGGTGGCCAGTTGCGTCCCGGTCGCCTCCGGCCGCTCGGTGTCCGATCACGGATGGCCCGCAACCCGGCCCTGATCGAACTTGCCTGAGGGCTGCCGGCCGTCGTTGTCAGCCGCCTACTCGGGACACTCCAGACCGCCCCTACCCTGACGGCCCATCGCCGGCCGGGACCGCATCTACGCAGCGGAAATCGCCCATCGAGGATCGGCGTGCCTGTGGCGGTCGAAGACGCGGCTCCCCGTCGTGTTGCTGGCCCTGGACGGCATATCGGCAGGGCCCGTCCGCCCCCTTACGGTCCACGTCGACGATGCGCGCGGAGCCATCGGGAGACTCAGGTGGTGGCGCCGATGTTCCGGTAGAGGCCAAACAGCCGCAGGCCCTCGGGCCCGTGGGCCCGGGCCTCTTGCTCCTGGCTGCCTCCGCCTCCACTGTCCAGTGCCTCCCAGCACCGCACCGCCAGCGCACGGGCGCGGGTGCCGGGCCAGGGCTGCGGCAGGAGTTCGGGGGGCAGGAGCGGGTCAGGGCGCATGGCTGTGGTGAAAGCCGCGGCCAGCTCGATGGCACAGGTCAGGCGCTCGATCCCGGTCGGTCGAGCCGGTCCCGTGAGCGTCGCCAGGCGGGCCGTGGCGAGGGCGGCGAGCGCCTCGTGACGGCCGGCGATCTCGGGTAGCGGCCACAGGCGTGCGGCCAGGCAGCTCGGTCGGGACTCCTCACCGATGCGCAGGTCCTGGCTGGAAAGACGGGTCAGGAGGGAGAGCACGCCGAGTTCTCGGGCGTGGGCCTCGACGAGGTCGCCGATGGCGTTCGCGCTGACGTAGAGCCCGCCGTGGACAGGGGCCGCACCCAGGTGGAGGAGGGAGTCACGCAGGGCGTCGCGTGCGGGCCTGGCGGATTCAGGGATGGCGAAGGCGAAGAGGTGCCAGGTCCCGTCCCAGGGGGCGAGCCCCTGGTCCTGGCGGTAGGCGTGGCGTACGTACTCCACGTCCGGCGCGATGGCGCCGGTGGCGTCCGCCGTGGCCTGGAGCCGGGCCTTGCGTCCCCGGCCGTGCTGGGTGAAACGGCCCTCGCTGACGAGCCGTTTGACGCAGAGTCGGACCTGTTGATCGGTCATTGCGAGGGCTTCGGCGACCGCGTACAGTTCGCCGGCGTCCACGCTGCCGTCCTCACGGACCAGGCCGTGCACCAGGGTGCGGGTTGCGATCTCGGGGGCGACGGACTCCGCCGTCCGGTCGTCGGTCAACGTGGTTGCTCCTCGGCGTCGAGGCGGGGTGCGGGGAGGGTGCGGAACATCGTCGTCACCGCGCTGAAGCCCATGAGGGTCCTGAGGTACGGGGTGCGTTCGGTGTGTACGGCGGCGAATCCGTGCCGCTCGTACAGGGCGCGGGCGCGGGGGTTGGTGTCGATGACGTCCAGGCGGATCCGCGAGCACCCGTGCCGTGAGGCGATCTCCCTCATCTCCGTCAGGAGTCGGCTGCCGATTCCCGTGCTCCGGTGGCAGGGGTCGACGGCGATGCCGTCCATGACGAGTTCCCCCGGTGCGGGTGTGCGTTCGAGCAGCGCCAGCAGGGCGAGCCGAGGGAGGCCGCGGACTGTTCCATAGCTGGCGAGGACGTCGCGCACGCCCCCGCCGATCAGCCCGTGTCCATCGAGCTGGTATCCGGCCACGCCCACCACGCCGTCCCCCGCGATGGCGACCGCCGCGCGGTCGTGGTGGAGGTGGCGAGCGAGGAAGGCGCGGCCTCGCTCGGGCGGGCCCAGGGCGGCCCCGAGTTTGCGGCCGAAGGCCTCCCAGTAGAGCGCGGCGACCTGCTGTTCGGTGCCCCAGGGCACCCCGTGTCGAATGGTGACTGCGGTGTTCACGACTCCTCCTCACGGTCCATAGATGAACATAGTACGGTCGAATCTGAAACGGGCGTTTCTGTTTCGATAGTTTCCTGGGGGTCGGATGAAACTCGTATGGGCGAAGAGCCGCCGGGCGGTGCGGGCGGTGCTCGTCACCCTGGCCGCCCTGCTGCTCCTGGCCGCTGCCGGTGGCGCGCTCGTGACCTGGCAGCACACCTACGACCTGCGTGAAAAGGCGGTGACGGTGCGCCAGGGCGGACGGACCCTGGACGGGGTCCTCGCTCTGCCGGAGCAGGGGCAGGGGCCTTTCCCCCTGGTGGTGTTCGTGCACGGGGATGGGCCGGTCAACGCCACCCACGACACCTTCTACCGCCCCATCTGGGAGTCGCTGGCAAGGGCCGGGTACGCCTCCTTGTCCTGGAACAAGCCTGGCGTGGACGGTTCGCGCGGTGACTGGCTGGACCAGACGATGGATGACCGGGCCGCCGAAGCTGCCGACGCCATCGCCTGGGCCAGGAAGAGGGCCGAGATCGACGGCCACCGGATCGGCCTGTGGGGCGCGAGCCAGGCGGGCTGGGTGCTTCCCAAGATCGTGGCGAGGGACCCCGCGGTGAGGTTCGTGATCGCAGTCTCTCCCGCGGTCAACTGGCACCAGCAGGGCCGCTACAACCTGCTCGCCGAGCTGCGCCGTGACGGAGCCACGGGCGCCGAAGTCGCCGACGCGCTACGGCGCCGCGAAAGAGGCCTGGAACTCCTCGGGCGAGGCGCGACCTACGAGCAGTACGTGAACGACGTCGGTGACCCGCGGGGCATGTCGGCCGCGCGCTGGCGGTTCGTCCTCAAGAACCACGCCGCCGACTCCCGTGCCGACCTCGTGGCGCTGCGCGGTCTGCCGGTACTGCTCGTGCTGGCCGGACACGACGTCAACGTGGACGTCGCCGACACCGAGTCCACCTACCGGCGCCTGCTACCCGGGCCGGCGCTGCGGGTGGCCCATTACCCCGATGCCGCTCACGGGCTGGTCAGACATGATGTCGAAGCCTCGGCGCTGCGCCTCACCCTCACCGCCCTGTGCGCTCCGCGGGCCCTGTTCGCCGACGGATTCCTGGCGGACCAACAGAACTTCCTGACTTCCCTCCGTGCCCGAGGCAGCCGGCCATGACCGCCGGGAGCCTGTGAGGGCCCCCATCGGTGTCCAGGCCCGCCTCGGGCACCTGCGGGCGGCGTGTTGTGCCGCGACAACCGGCCGTGCAGCCCGCACTCTGGTCCTCGGCAGGAGGGACCTGCCGGTACGGCGAGGGGCAACGGATGACCAAGGACCACGTGGACCGGTTCCTGAACGCGCTGTCGGCGGCCAGCCGCGAGAAGCTGCGCCACCGAGACCCGGAGCGGCTGCGCACCATGGCGGCCGAGTGGGAGCGGCGCCTGGAGGTCGATCAGGGCCTGATGGAGGTGGACGAACTTGACCCGGCCGCCGCCGAGCACCGCGCCGCCGAATCCGTCTTCGCCGAGGATTCCCTCTGACGTCGTGCCCGGTCGGTGGCTACCGGAGCCTGGCCGGTCAGCCGGCTGGTCAAGTGGACAGCGTCAAGTTGGTACCGGTATTCGGATCAAAGACGTGCATCTTCGAGGTATCCACCCAAAGTTGCGCCGTACCGCCCTCGCGTACCTGGGTGGCGGCGTTGAGGCGAGTGACGATCTGGTGGCCGCCGGCGCCGGTGTCGGTCATACCCGAGTCGGCGGCGAGTTCGGCGAGTTCGGACGTGGCGGTGGGCTGCCACTCGTCCTCCGTGAAATAGGCGTAGACGTCGGAGCCCAAGGACTCCACCACGTCGATGCCGACGCTGAAGGTGGTACCTGACCCGACCCGGGCAGCCTCGACCAGGGAGGCGTCTTCGAAGGCCTCCGGGCGCAGGCCCACGATCAGGTCCCTGGGCGCGTCGTGCAGTTCCAGGGCATGGCGCAACCGGTCGCTGAGAGCGAGGTCGCCCACCGAGGTGTGCAGGCGGCCGTCCGTCACCGTGGCGTGCAGGAAGTTCATCGCGGGTGAGCCGATGAATCCGGCGACGAAGAGGTTGTCGGGCTGCTCGTAGAGGTGCTGCGGAGTGCCGATCTGCTGCACCACTCCACCGCGCATCACCACGACCCGGTCGCCCAGGGTCATCGCTTCCGTCTGGTCGTGGGTCACATAGACCGTGGTGCTGCCCAGGCGCTGTTGCAGGCGGGAGATCTGGGTACGCATCTGGACGCGGAGCTTGGCATCGAGGTTGGACAGTGGCTCGTCCATCAAGAACGCCTTCGGGTCGCGGACGATGGCACGCCCCATCGCCACGCGCTGGCGCTGTCCGCCGGAGAGGTTGGCGGGCTTGCGCTCCAGGTGCTCCGTCAGGTCGAGGATACGGGCGGCCTCTTCCACCTTCTCGCGGATGGACGCCTTGTCCTGTTTGGCGAGCCTGAGCGCAAACCCCATGTTGTCGCGCACGCTCATGTGCGGATAGAGGGCGTAACTCTGGAAGACCATGGCGATGTCACGGTCCTTGGGCGCCCGGTCGTTGACCACCTGTCCGTCGATGTAGAGGGTGCCCTCGGTGATGTCCTCAAGCCCGGCGATCATGTTGAGGGTGGTGGACTTGCCGCAGCCGGAGGGCCCGACGAGGATGACGAACTCACCATCCTCGACAGTGATGTTGACGTCCTTCACCGCCACCGCACCATCGGGGTAGCGCTTGGTGATGCCTTCGAGAACGATCTCTGCCACGGTCGGTCCTTCTTGTCCTGACGAACGGCTGCCGCCGGTCAGCCCTTGACGGCGCCGGAGGTGAGCCCGGCCACGATGCGCCGCTGGAAGAGCAGCACGAAGACGATGATGGGAATGGTGATCACCACCGCGGCGGCGGCGATCGAGCCGGTGGGCTGGGCGAACTGGCTGCTGCCGGTGAAGAAGGCGATCGCGGCGGGAACGGTCCGCGCCGCCGTGGTCGAGGTCAGCGAGATCGCGAAGAGGAAGTCGTTCCAACAGAAGATGAACACCAAGATCGCGGTGGTGAACACTCCTGGCGCTGCGAGCGGAGCGATGACCAGCCGGAACGCCTGCGCGGGGGTGGCGCCGTCCACCTTGGCCGCCTTCTCCAAGTCCCAGGGGATCTCACGGAAGAAGGCTGACAGGGTGTAGATGGCCAGAGGCAGCGAGAACGTCATGTACGGGATGATCAAGCCGGGCCAGGTGTCGAAGATTCCGATGATCCGCTCGATGTTGAACAGGGGCGAGACCAGGGAGATCGGTGGAAACATGGCGATGAGCAGCGACATGCCGATCAACAGTCCCTTGCCGGGGAAGCGCAGCCGGGCGACGGCGTAGGCAGCCATCGTGCCCAGCGTCACGGCGATCACCGTGGAGATCAGTGCGATGCCGATGGAGTTGACCAGAGCTCGGGTGAACTCCGAGGTTTCGAAGATCCCTCGGTAGTTCTCCCAGGTCCACTTGGTCGGGATGAAGCTGCCGTCGGTGAGCGTACTGGGGTCCTTGAAGGACAGGGCGATGATCCACCAGACCGGGAACAGGGCATAGGCGATCACGATGGTGTTGGCCACGGCCCACCCCGACATGCGTCGCCTTGCAGTGGCGGACATCAGCGCCCCCCTTCCTGAGAGCCGGGGGCAGCTGCCCCGAACAGTTTGATGAAGACGAAGGCGATCAGCGCCACGCACAGGAAGATCAGCACGGAGATGGCCGAACCGATGCCGAGGTTGAGCGCGGTGAACAGGTTGTCGTAGCCCAGGATGGACACCGAGCCAGTGCCATGTGCACCGGCCGTCAGGATGTAGATGTTGTCGAAGATCCGGAAAGCGTCCAGGGTGCGGAAGAGCAGGGCGACCAAAATGGCCGGCTTCATCAGGGGCACGGTCACCAGGAAGAAGCGCTGCCACGCTCCGGCTCCGTCCACCTGGGCCGCACGCAGGGTCTCTTCCGGCACCAGGGCGAGGCCGGCGAGTAACAGCAGGGCCATGAAGGGCGTGGTCTTCCACACTTCGGCCAAGATGATCAGTCCGATGGCCGGCCACTGCTCGGTCAGGGGGGCTTCACCAGAAGGTAGGAGGTCGGCGAGGTAGCCGGTACCGGGGGTCCAGGCGTACTGCCACGAATAGGCCGCGACCACGGTGACGATGCCGTACGGAATCAAGATGGCGGTCCGGACCGTGCCGCGGCCGAAGATCGTGCGGTGCATCACCAGTGCCAGGGCGAAGCCGAGCACGAGTTCCACGACGACCGAGACCACGGTGATGAACACCGTCACCCACAGGGCCTCCCACCAGAACTCGGAGGACAACACGGCGCTGTAGTTGCTCAGCCCCACGAACCGGGCCTGCTGCGGGAACCGCAGGTCATAGCGCTGGAGCGAGAGGTAGAGGGCGTACACGATGGGGTAGGCGGTGACGGCGAGCATCACGGTCACGGCCGGCGCGCACAGCCGCCAGCCCAACCGGCGCTCCTGCCGGGCGCCTTCGGACCGGGCGCGGTCCTCCTTGGCGGGCCGCGCACCCCGCTGGGCGGCCGGAGTGGGCTGGGTCACGGGATCAGCCCCTTGGAGTTGAGGGCGTCCTCGATATGGTCACCGATCGTCCGCACGTCCCGGCTGGGCTCGATCCCGTTCGGCGGCGAAAGGGTGTCGGAGATGGCGATCGACACGTTCTGGTAGGCGGGCGTCTTGGGCCGGATGCTCGCGTTCTCCAGGGCGGACAGGACCGTGGCGGCGAAGGGGTAGTCCTTCACCAGGGCAGGGTCCGAGTACAGGGAGCGCAGCGTGGGCGGTAGGCCGCCCTGGAGCGCGGCGGTCAGCTGGTTCTGTCGGTTCCGTAGGCAAAGGGCAGCCTCGAAGGAGAGCTCGGGGTGGCGGGAGTAGGCGCCGATGGCCAGGTCGATACCGCCGATGGTGGGCTTGGCCGGCCGGCCCTGTTCGACCCCCGGGTACGGCGCCCACCGGAACTGCTTGAAGAGGGTCGGGTTGTTGGCCCGCATCGAGGGATACACAAAGGGGTAGTTGAGCTCGAAGGCGGCACTGCCGGACTCCATCGCCAGCCGGTTCTGGTCCTCCATCTGGTTGGAAAGGGACGGGTCCGCGGCGGCTGACGTGGCCACACCCTTCATGATCGAGGCTGCCCGTACGGCGGGTGGGCCCAAGGACGGCGCTGTCGCCGTGGCGTTGAGGATGGAGCCCCCGGCGCTCTCCACGAGCGTGTTGAACCAGACCGTGAGCCCTTCGTAGCGAGCACCCTGGATCTCCACGTAGTGCGGTTCTCCCCGCTCCGCCAGATCCTCGGCCATCCTGATCATTTCGGCCCAGGTCCTGGGTGGCGTGGGGACCAGGTCCTTGCGGTACCAGAGCAGTTGGGTGTTCGTGTTGTAAGGGACGGCGTACAGGCGTCCCTTCCAGAGCGCCGTTCGTAGCGGGACCTCCAGGGTGTCCCGGGTGGCCTCCGCCAGGGCGTCCCCCGTCCACGGGAGGATCCACTTGGCTTCAGCGAACTCGGCGGGCCAGGTGACGTCCAGGCCCATGATGTCCACCGTGTCGTCCTCAGCGGCCAAGCGCCGGACGAGTTGCTGGCGTTGTCCGTCGGCGGTGCGGGGGAGCTTGTTGTACTTGATCTGGTAGCGGCCACCGGATTGCTGGGAACAGCTACTGGCCGCGGTGGCCAACGCCCCTGAATCGTCAGGAAAGTTGTACCAGTTCAACATCGTCGCTCCGGAGCCGTCCGAGCCGCAGCCGGAGAGCAGCGTGGCCATCAGGGGCAGGGCGAGAAGAGCCCGGATGAGCCGTCCGGCCCCGCCACGGGACCGGGCGCCGCTGCCTGGTGTCAGGCCAGGGATGCCGGGGAGGCGCGCCATTGCTTCACCCCCTTCGTGGCTGCTGGTGCCGGGTCCGGACAGGACGGCCAGGAGCCCCGGACGCCGGCCACGCTATGGGGTGCGGGTGCAGTGTCCGCATCCCCGGGGGTTGCCTCGCCGAAGGCTCACCCGTTCAGCCGGAGGGAGCGAGGATGACGGGACGAGCGCGGTGGAGACCCGGGGCAGCGTGACGGTCGCCCGCCGGGTGAGGGATGCGTCCCTCCCTGCGCGGGTAGAAGACCAATCCGCCCGGGGAAGGGAGCGAGTCAGTCATGGAAACCACAGATCAAGGTCCCCGTGTGGTTGTCGGCATCGACGGATCGGAGGCGTCCTACGAGGCCCTGCGGTGGGCCGTGCGACATGCCCTACGGATCGGTGGCAGGGTCGATGCCGTCGCCGCGTACGACGTGCCGGGAGCGGTGGGCTGGTCGGCGCCCGCCGTCGACGCCGATTTCGATGCCGCACAGGCGAAGAAGCACCTCGGCGAGGAGGCCCGGACCGTACTTGGGCAGCTGCGCGCAGACGTGTCGCTCGACGAGCGGGTGGTGCGCGGAAACGCCTCCGAGATACTGGTCGAGGCTGCTCGGGGCGCCGAACTGCTGGTGGTGGGCAACCGGGGCCGTGGCGGGTTCACCCGACTCCTACTGGGCTCCGTGAGCCAGCAGTGCGCGCTGCACGCACCGTGTCCCGTGGTGATCGTCCGCCGGGGCACCCAGCCCGACGCATGAGGCAGGCGCAGCCACAGCACCGGGCCACGACTACGGCCAAGGCACCTGTGCACGGGCCACCACACCGCGCTTCCTCGACCGGGTACGGATCAGGGGCCCACCCGGTGTCGCAGGGCCCGGCCGCGAGCCGACGGTGATCCACGTGCACCCGGCGTGGTCGGGTGGGGAGAATGGACGAAGAGAGATCCTTCGAGGGGGCTGCACCAGCCCCGTCCGTTGCGCGCGCGGGCACGCGCTGAGAGGGAGCGACATGTTGGAGAGGATCGAGGAGGCACCGGCCGGGGTGGACGCGGTGCGGGCGGTGGGGACCGTGACGAAGAGGGACTACGAGACGGTGATCGAACCCCTCCTGGACAAGGCCCGGGAAGAGGGCAGCCGCATCCGGTTCCTGTACGAGTTCGGCTCCGACTTCAAGTCGTTCACTCCGAGCGCGGGCTGGGAGGACTTCAAGGTCGGGATCGGCTCCGTGCGTCTGCTCGAAGGCTGTGCGATCGTCAGCGACATCGGCTGGATCCGGGAGTCAAGCCGGCTCATGGGCTTCCTGATGTCCTGCCCGGTCCGTGTCTTCGGGGGCGGTGAGCGCGAGGAGGCACTGCGCTGGCTGGTCTCGCTGCCGGAGGGGCCCGGGGTGTCCCACCGCTTGGTGGCCGAGACCGGGGTGCTCGTGGTCGAACTCGATCAACCCCTGCGCGCGCAGGACTTCGAGGCTCTGACACTGACCGTGGACAACTGGCTGGCGACCCATGAGGAACTCGTCGGCATCGTGGTCCACGCGAAGGAGTTTCCCGGTTGGGAGAACGTCGACGGGCTGCTGCGCCACCTGAGGTTCGTGCGTGACCACCATCGCAAGGTCAAGAGGATCGCCCTGGCGGCGGACAGTAGGCTCGCCTCGCTGGCTCCTCGGTTGGCCAACCATTTCGTGCGCGCCGAAGTGCGGCCCTTCGACTACGACGGGCTCGACGAGGCGCTGGCCTGGGCCGGACGCCCGATGGGCGCCACCTCCGACGCCTCGGGCGAGTGAGCCAGCTCCCGCAGCCTCCGGCGGTGCGGGAGCTGTGGGGGATCGACAGCGGCGCCCGCGTCGAGGCTGAGGGCACCAGCCGTCGTCGGTCGTGGCACGGCGCCTGAACCACTGGCCCCATCGGCTGGGTCCGTCTAAGAAGCCGCCCTCCTGCCCCAGACCTCTTCGCGCGGTGAGCCGAGGGCGCATTCCTGACGAGCGGGGACACCCAGGCTGACCTGCATCGTCACAGGAGATATAACCCATCCGGACTCGTTGGGCGGGGCGCGGTCGACCCCCGGGCGCCAGGATGAACGAGGGCGACGTCCGCCGCATCGGCGCTCTCGACGCCGCCAGGCGTGACGTCCCGACCGATCGCGCTGGCTTTCGCCATCTGCGAAGGGAGAGACATGGCCGAGACCGACTCCGAAGGAGCCGCGTTCCTCGCTGCCCGGGCCGGGAGCAGCCGGCCACCAGGGCCAGAGGTGACAGGTCGCGGCCCCACCGATCTTCGGCGCGTCGGAGCGAACCCGGACTTCTGGTACCCGGTCGCCCTGTCCAGACGACTGCGTGCCGGGCGGGTGGTGCCAACCGCGTTCGCCGGGGAGCGTATCGCGCTGTACCGCGGGACGAGCGGCACCGTTCACGCCCTGGAGGACCGCTGCGCCCACCGGCAGGTACCGCTGAGCATGGGTGTGGTGGAGGGCGATACGCTCCGCTGTTGCTACCACGCCTGGGCCTACCGGGGTGACGGTCGCATCTCACAGATCCCGTACCTGTCCAAAGGCGACGGTCGGCCGCCGCGCGGCGTGCGCTCCTACCCCGTCCGCGAGCAGTACGGCCTCGTGTTCGTCTTCCCCGGCGATCCGCAGAGGGCGGCGGGCACCGCGCTGCCGGACCTGCCGGCCTACGGCTCACCCAGGCACCGGACCATGACCTACTCCCGGACGGTGCGCTGCCACTACTCGTTCATGCACGAGAACCTGCTCGACATGAACCATCAGTTCCTCCACCGCGGTGTGGTCGGCAGGCTTCATCCCGAGTTGCTGCAGTACCGAAGTGGTGCGCGGTGGGTGGAGGCGAAGTACCTGTTCAGCCACGCCGGAGGCAAGCGGAACCACGGCGCTGGTCTACTGGCTGCCGAGGGCATCCGCGGCGGCGACTCCCGCGATGTGATGACCATCCGCACCGAGTACCCGTATCAGACGCTCGACCTGGTTCCGGAGCACGCCGACCGGCCCGCCTTCAGCCTCTGGGCCACCTACGTGCCCGAGGACTACGAACAGCGGACCTGCCACGCGTATGGCCTGCTCATGATCGAGAAACCTTCGGTCCCGGGCGTCATGTCCTTGGCCTGGCCCTTCGTCCGGCGATTCACCGAGCGGGTGTTCGCGGAGGACCGCAGGGCAGTCGAAGCCGAGCAACGCGCCTGGGAGGAACAGGGTGAGGACCGCAACCGGGAGGTCTTCCCACTGATCCTGGACGTCCGTGAGGTGCTGCGCGCCAACGGCGTCCCACTGCGCCCTGCGGGCAGCGCCCCTGTGTTGGACGGATCCACTGGCGGCGGGGACGAGAACCCGTGTTCCGACCAGGTCGTCGGCCCGCACTCCTCGGATGCGCCCGCGGGCGACTGAGGAGGCGGGGGCTGTGATGACCGGGAACCGAGTAGGCCTTGCGAGCTCAGCCGTCCCCTGACGTGCGCGCCCGCCCCGCCCGGCGGCAGCGGGCCCCGAGGCCCGACCTCCCACGCCCCGTTCCGGTTCCAGCCCCCGAGGTGATCATGCGTTTGCTACTCGTCCACCCCAGCGCCCTGATGTACTCGGAGATCTTCCTGCGGCTGGAGCCGCTCGGCCTGGAGCGGGTGGCCGGAGCAGCGCGCGACGCGGGCCACGACGTGCGGATCGTGGACCTCCAGGTGACGGGGACGAGAGAGCTGGCCCGCGAGTTCGCCTCCTTCCGGCCCGACGCCCTCGGGGTGTCCCTGAACTACCTCGCCAACATCCCGGAAGCCCTCGGGCTCGCCCGTGCGGCCAAGCACATCCGCCCGGACTGTTTCGTCTTCTTCGGAGGGCACAGCGTGTCCTTCGTGGCGGAAGACGTGATCGAACAGTCCGAAGGGGCGGTGGACGCCGTGGTACGGGGCGAGGGCGAGCCGGCCGTCGTTGCCCTGCTGGAGGCAGTGCGCGACGGCGGGGTGGACTGCGTACCGGGCATCGTCACGGCGACCGGTCGTGGACCCCAACCGGGCATGCTGCACAGCATCGACGGCCCCGTGCCGGCCCGCGACCTGATGCGCCACCGCCGCAAGTACTTCATCGGTGAACTCGATCCGTGTGCCTCGATCGAGTTCACCCGGGGCTGCCCGTGGGACTGCTCCTTCTGCTCCGCATGGACCTTCTACGGACGCAGCTATCGCAAGGCGTCCCCGGAAGCGGCGGGCGCGGAGATGGCTTCCATCCGGGAGCCGAACGTCTTCATCGTCGACGACGTCGCCTTCATCCGCCCCGAGCACGGGCACTCCATCGCAGCCGAGTTGGAACGCCGCAAGATCCGCAAGCGCTACTACCTGGAGACGCGCAGCGACGTCCTGTTGCGCAACGAGGAGGTGTTCCAACGTTGGGCCCGCCTCGGCCTGCGCTACATGTTCCTCGGAATGGAGGCCATCGACGCCGAAGGGCTCGACCTGTACCGCAAGCGGGTGAGTCCGGACGAGAACTTCCGTGCCCTGGAGGCGGCGCGCCGGCTCGGCATCAACGTGGCGATCAATCTCATCGTGGACCCGGCCTGGGACGAGGAACGCTTCCGCGTGGTAAGGGACTTCGCCCTCGCCGTTCCGGAGATCGTGCACCTGACCGTGATGACGCCATATCCGGGAACGGAGATCTGGCACACCGAGTCCCGCCGGCTCACCACCCGCGACTACCGGCTGTTCGACATCCAACATGCCGTCGTGCCGACCCACTTGCCCTTGGATGTCTTCTACCGCGAACTGGTACGGACCCAGGAGGTCATCAACCGCAAGCATCTGGGACTGGGGACCGCGATGGGCGCCCTTCGCGTGTTGGGCACCAACCTCGCCCACGGGCAGACCAACTTCGCCCGCATGCTGTGGAAGTTCAACCGGGTCTACAACCCGAGCCGCCAACTGGCGGACCATCAAAAACCGGTGCGCTACGAACTCCCGCTACCGCAGCACCATCAAATCGGGGACCGCCGCGAGCTCTACGTGCACACCCGACCGGCCGGCCGCCATGAGGCCGGGCCGGCGCGCTGAGGCCCCGCACGCTTTGCCCTTCGCGCCGGGCTAACCGTGCGCGGGGACAGCCGCTGGCGCGCTGGTCACCGTGGCAGCAGGGCGGGTGAGTTGGCACCGGGAACGAGGATCTTGGGCTTGCCGGTGCCGTTCGCAGGCACGCTCCACACGTCGTTCGTTCCGTCTGCGCGCTGTAGGGCGTACATGAGGGTGCTGTCGTCCAACCAGGCGGCCTGGTCGTCCACCGTCCGTGTTTCGGCGGACTCCGTTCGACGCAGGGTGGCGAGGTCGAGTACGGTCAGGCGCCAGCCCTTGGCGGGGTCGGCTTCGACGGCCTGCTTGAAGGCGATCTTGGATCCGTCCGGCGACAGTGAGGGGCACTCCACGTTGTCGGCCAGGGTGCGCAGGGTCCGTGCGGCGAGGTCGCCCTCCACCAGGGAGCGGACGCCCCTACTGGAGACCGTGGCGTAGAAGCGGTTGTCGTCGGAGCCGAATGTGATGCCCCAGATGTTGATGTCAGCGGCCCGATAGTGACGCCCCTGCCGCAGGACCTTGAACTCTTCCAGAGAACTGATGAGTTCACCACTCCGTGTGTCGAGGATCCCGCTCCGGGTCGAAAACCCCCCGCCCGCGTACGAGTCTCCGCCCACGAACACGGTCCAGGCGACCAGGCGCCCGTCCGCGGATACCCTGGTCCGGTTGGGTAGCCCGGTCAGGGCGACGCTGCGCCGAGTGCGTTGGTCCTCGTCGAGCACCAGCAGTCTCGGTCCGCTGAGTGCGCCCACCGGGGTCAGGCAGGCGGTGGTCCCACCGGCGGTGTAGGCACGCTCGCAGTGCTGCGTCGTGACGGTGCGCGGGCCGCTGGGGTCAGCCAGGGACACCATGGACAGCAACCCGTTGCTGAGCACCTGTAGTCGGGCCCCAGGACGGCCAGGGGCACCCGGTTCGGTGGTGGCCGCAGCGGGGCTGCCGCCGGGGGAGGCGGCCGTAGGGCTCTGCCGGGCGCGAACGACGGCGGTGGTCGCCAGAGCCGTGAGCAGGACGGTGGCGATCACGGTGATGAGGATCTTGACACGTCGGGTCGGGCCGTTCAAGAGAGAGTACCGGTCCTTTCGTCCGGGGTCCGCGCTGTGCACGGACCGCGGGGCGGGTGTTCGGGCGGGTCCTCGACCAGGCCGTTCGCCGTGCCCTGTTCGGGCGGTGCGAGCCACCTGGGGGCGAGCAGTACGGCCGTGGCCGTGCCGGCGAGTACCACCCCGACTGCCGCGCCCCGACTGGCTGCTGCGTCCCCCCACAGCTGCCAGGCCAGCCCGAACAGCACGGAGGAGCCGAAGTAGGCCAGGGCCTGGCCGCTCTGGATCAGCGCGATGCCGGTGGTTCGCAGGCGTTCGGGCAGTACAGGTCCCGCGAAGGCCATCAGCACGCCGTCCGTGGCTGCGTAGAAGAGACCGTGCAGCGCGAGGACCGTGACGAGGAGGGCAGGCCCGCCCAGCGGGCCGTGCAACAGCAGGTAGACCAAGGCGAGTACGCCGTAGCCGCCCAACATCACCGGCAGCCGACCGATCCGGTCGGCCAGCGCCCCCAGCGGGGCCGCGAGGAGCAGATAGGAGAGGCTGGTTCCGACGGCCAACAGGGGGAACCAACCGATGGACAGCGACTGCCGCCGCTGGAGCAGTAGGTACACGAAGCCGTCGCCGATGGTGGCCAGCCCAAGGAGACAGGCTGCGTACACCAGCCGCCGTACCGCTCGGGTCCGCAACAGGCGTCCGACCGCACGTGGCGAGACGCTGCCGGACGGCGCTGGGGTCTGCCTCCGGTCGCGAACGAAGAGGAAGAGGACGAGGACGCCCAGGGTCGCCACGCAGAAGCTGGTGACGAACACGGCGTCGAAGGACTGCCCGGCCGCCGCGAGTACCGCGAGAGCCACCAGAGGACCGACGAAGGCGCCGACGGCGTCCATGGCGCGGTGCACCCCGAAGGCCCTGCCGAGCGCGTGCGCGGGGACGGAGAGAGTGATGAGGGCGTCGCGGGGAGCGGTACGCAGCCCCTTGCCCGCCCGGTCGGCGGCAAGTACCAAACCGATGGACCCAGTTGAACTCCCTGCGGCCACGAGAGCGATCTTCGCCAGGGCCGAGAGGCCGTAACCGGCTCCGGCCACCGCCTTGCGCCGGCTGACCCGATCGCTGACGTAGCCTCCGACGAGCCTGAGCAGGGCCGTGGCGCCGGTGTTGAGCCCGTCCAGGACGCCGTACGCGGCCGGGCTGAGATGCAGCCCGAGGACGAGATACAGCGGCAGCACGGCGGTGACCATCTCCGCCGAGACGTCGGTGATCAGACTGACGGAGCCGAGCGCGAAGACGTTGCCACCGACCATGGACCACCGGCCCCGCAGTGGGGTCCCTGGAGGGTCGGTCGGCAGCGCCTTGCGGCCGATCGTGGAGAGATACACGGGAGTACGACCTCCGGGCGATGCAGAGGGAGGACGCCGCCCCGCCGTAGAACGGGTGACGGGAGCGGCGCCTGGTGTGGTCAGGAGGGTCAGTGACAGGTGCCGGTGCCGCTGTCGTTGTACGTCTTGCCCGCCTGTGGCACGAACTCCCAGTCGTAGCTGGCCTCGTGCAGAGTCAGCTTCAGCACACCGAAGGTGTTGCTGTTGCGCGCCTCACTGTTGGGCTGGATGGTGCCGAAGCCGTAGAAGCTGGCGCCCCCCATTCCAGCGACGAACTGCCGTATGCCGCGCGCGTTGTCGAGCTGGCCACTCGGGTTCTGCGGGGCGAAGCGCTCGTACTGGTGGTTGTGACCGGTGAGGATGAGCTCGGCGTCGTAGTCGTACAGTGCCTGGACCAGGGGGCCGGTCGAGGTGCTCGGGCCGTGGCCCGAACTCGAGGTCCAGCGGGGCTTGTGCCAGTAGGCCACGGTGCAGGGCTTGTTGCTCCCCGCGAGGTCAGCGCGCAGCCACTGTTCCTGGGCGGAGCCAGCGGACATGCTGATCTCCGAGTTCAGCGAGACGACGTGCCAGTTGCCTAGGTCATAGGAGTAGTACCCCCTGCCTGCCGGCCCGGCGTTCGCCCCGAAGTAGCTGTAGTACGCGGAGGCACCCGAGGTGTGGTAGTCGTGGTTCCCCGGCGCCGGCCTGGTGCGGGCCTTGTGGCGGCCCCAGGTCGGCTCGTAGTAGGTGGCGAAGTCGGAGGCGGTGCCGTCCGGGTAGGCGTTGTCACCGGTGGTGAACACCGTACCCGGGATGTTGTCGAGCAGACTGGCGGTCGCGCTGTCGCCGGAGCCTGAATTGGCTATGTCACCTGCGCCGACCAGCACCGGATCGCCCGACGGCGGGTTGGTGGAACCCGAGGGGGTGGGGGTGGGGCCACCGCCGGTCTCCAGCACCAACTGCGGAGCGGTGGAACCGGTTTCCCGCGAGTCGTAGTCGGCTCCGTTGCTGCTGGAGGAGGTGACGCCGATACCGAAGGTTCCATTGCCGGTGACAAACGAGGTCACATCGACTTCGTACCAGGTGTTGCGGGAGACCGAGCCGAGGGAGCCCAGGGTGGCGCCGTCGATGGCGGGCCTGTTGCCGTACGTGACGGCGGTCTCGGACCACGTGGTGTTGGACATGGCCTTGAAGGTGCCGCCGCTGCTGCTCTGCGCACCGGACACGTCGTCGACGTGGACCCGCAGGGTCGCGCGGGTCACCGGCTGGGTGAGACCCGTCACGTCGAACCTCAGCAGCATCTCCTTGACCGGGCTGTGGTCGACTCCGAGTTGCTGCGAGGTGCCGTAGTTCGTGGTGCTGTGGTTTGAGTCGACATAGGTGTCCGCCGCTGCGGTGAACGTGGTGCCGGCCGCGGAGGCGGTGGGGGCGAGGGCGGTCAGCGCCATGGTGGCCACGGTGGCTGAGGCGAGAACGCCGACGAGGGCCACCGTGGTGACCTTCCGACTGGGCATGCGAAACCTTTCGCTTGCGGAACGAGGGCGTCACGGAAGGTAGGCCGCCAGCGATGCGCTCCGGTGTTGTGCCGAGGTTGGCCCGGTGGCGGTTGGATGAATCACAGGGGTTGCCCCGCTGATCACCGGCTGTTCCGCAGTGCGTCCGGATGATCGGGGCGGCCCGCCGTGGTCAAGCGGATCAGGGCGGCCCGGGCGATCAGGCATCAACGGCGCTGGCGACACCCGATGCCCAGTGGGACACGAGGCCGAAGGCTCCCGGCTCTTGGTGTGACCAGCAGGTCGGGAGTGACCAGGCGGCCGAGTCACCCCCTTTCCGTCACGGCATCCGAACCGGGGAAGCCGTGAGCAATCATCCCCACGCCCCACCCCGCCCGGGTACGGTCACACAGTGCACTACGAAAGCCTGCCGGGCTCGTGCCCCGCCCGTCGTTCGCCGACGCCACACGGGTGGACCGCCGGAGGGAGGCAACCCGATGCCACAGCTGTCCACTTGGGGCTCCTTCGTGCGGCGAGCCGAGCAACGGACGCCCGAAGCCAACAACAGCCCTGGAGAGCGCAAGACGCGCCCGGATACGATCGGTTGCGATTCCACCGCGCCGGACGATCGGTGAACGTCCGGCCCCGCCGAGCCGTGAGAGAAGGAAGCCGGTCAGCCCTGAGGAAGCCCTGATGTCCGTGAACCTCCGCATGGAGGGCGTCGTGGAGAACACCGCCGACGTCCTGCGCCCTGCCCGTGCGGTGGTTGTCTCAGCCGTCTGCGTGATGACGACTGCGTTGGGCCACGCCCTGACTTCCGATGATCCGGTGCCGTGGTGGGCAGTGGGCTTCGCTCTCACCGCGACCGCCGCAGGCTCATGGTGGCTCACCGGCCGAGAACGCGGCCCCGTCACCGTCGTGGGTGCCACGGTCGCCGCGCAGGGTCTGCTTCACCTGCTGTTCAGCCTCGCGCACCCGCCGATCCGACCGTCAGGGGGAGCCGCGCCAGGGGTTGAAGCCCCGGCGGGATCCGGCGCGGGCGCGCATGTTCACCACGTCGCCGGGCATCTCGACCCGGCCGGCGCACTGCACGACTCCTCACCCCTGTTCGCCCTGGCGCACGGCAACTCCACCGGGATGCTTCTGGCACACCTACTGGCGGCGGTCGTGTGCGGGCTGTGGTTGTGGCGTGGTGAGGTAGCGGTGCACCGAACCGTCCGAGCGCTGGCCGCCCTACTGTTCGCGCCGCTGTGTCGGGTGTGGCGGGTAGTGCTCCGCACGAGCCCCGGGCAAGAGCCACGCACGTGCCGCACCCTCGTTGCCGGGCGCGTGTTCCCGCAGCCCATCTCCGCCTCGCTGCGGCACGCCGTCGTACGAAGGGGACCGCCGCAGGAGGGAGCGAAAGTCACTTTTCCCTCCCCCGCGTCACCGGGTGCTGCCACTGGGACCTGAGACAGGTCCTCCTGGTAGCCGCCTTGGCCGGGGTGCAGGTGGACGACCTGCGTACCCGTAGGGCGTCGGTCACGTCTTTCCAGGTCCGTTCCGCCCACCGTCGGTGATGCAGCCGAGTTTGGTGCGCGCATGCACCACGTCGGGCGTTGGCCCGCGTCAGCAATCAGGAGTTCCCTCTATGAACCACCGCAAGTCCGAGCGCATGGCATATGACACCCCTCCGGCGGTGCAGCCGGTGACATCCGATAGGTGTGGCCGCCCCCCTGCCGCGCGCAGTTCACGCGGCAGGCTGGCGGTTGTCTGCATGACCCTGGTGGCCTCGGCCGCCCTTCTGTCAGCCTGCGGGGACAACCCCTCCGAAGACGCCGCGGCGGACAAGTCCGCGTCCCCGTCGCACTCCATGGCTACGGACAAGATGGGCGGCATGGCGATGGGTGACCCCTCAGCTGTCCCCGCCGACAAGGTTCCCGGTGCCGAAGTGGTCAAGGGCCAGTTGGAGTTGCTGGAAACCAGGCCGCCGGGCATGGACGATGTCAAGGGCACGGCCTGGCTCGCCCAGGGCCCGAAGGGCAGCACCGTCACGGTGTCCCTGACCGGCTTGAAGCCGGGCGCCACTTACATGGCGCACCTGCACGCCAAGCACTGTGCGGACGGCAACGGCGGCCCGCACTTCCAATTCGAGAAGGGCGGCGCGACCATGCCACCCAACGAGGTGCACCTGATGTTCACCGCCGACCCGGATGGCAAAGGCATGACGACGGTGAACAACACGCGTAAGACGGGCGCGGACGCCGTCGCCCTTGTCGTGCACCCGCGCGAGGCAATGGACAACCGGATAGCATGCGCGGACTTCGACTTCTGAGGGCGCCGGCGGCTCTGCCGGGGTGCCTGTGCGTATTGCTCCTCCTCGGCAGCACTCCCGCGTACGCCCACACCGCGTTGGAGGACGCCTCACCGGGTCCTGGCGCGAAAGTCGGGCCCGGCCTCGACGTCATCGCGCTGACCTTCGACCAACTCAAGGCCGGCACCACGGCGGAGATCGGTCTGACCGGACCCGGCGGCGCCGCGATGGCCGTCGGTCAGCCGGTGATGGCCGATGACTCCCTCGCCTGCGTCGCCGTCCCTCCGTTGGTCCCGGGCATCACCACGGTCACGTACACCGTCACCGCCGCGGACGGGGACACCCAGACCAACTCCTACCAGTTCCAGGTCGTTGACGGCGCCAAGCCTGCCGTCACACCGCCCGTCTGCCGGGCCCTCAGCTTGCCGGCCCCCGGTGCACAGCGGGTCGGCACGCCGTCGGAGTCCGACCGCACCACGGCGTTGGTGGTCCTCGGGGGAGCCGTTGCGGTGGCCCTGGGCGGCGGTGTCCTCGTCCTGCGCTCGCTGCGCAGGTCGAAGCCCACGGGGAGGAGGAGGGCCAGCACCTGATCGCAGGGCGGCTCCAGCCGAGCCCAACTCCACACGGCCGGGGCCATGACACAGGGACGGTGGCCCGTGGCGCGGGCCACCGTCCCCGCGTCATCCGCCGGGAACCTACCGTGATCGCCCCTCCCGGCACCCTCCCGTCGGCTGGATCGCGGGAGCACCCTTAAGACAACCCTCCGCCTTGCGATGCACCGCATCTGACGCCGTGCGCTGATCCACCGGGGATAACGGGACAGCCCTTAGCCGCGCGGCACTCTTGTCGCAGGGCCAACGGGTGCGGGCCCAGGCGGGACGGGCAGGTGACGGTCCAGGCATCGTCGAGTTCTCCCGCAGCCAGTCCGCCCGGAAAGTGACACTACGTCACTGCTGACTACTCACGGGAGTGGGCCTGAACAGAGGTTCTTTGACGTACCATCAGGCCGTTCATTTGGGCCAATGAGGGGAAGTACTCTCCCCTTCGGGAGCGCCGTGGGCAGGTCGGGCGGTGCTGCTGGTCGAGAGTGAGGGCGTGCACGGAGACGAACAGGGACGCGTAACGGCAAGTGGGGTCCGGGCTCTGGTGCGATGGTTACCCTTGGCGGTTCTCGTGCTGGGCGCCGTCACCGAATGGCTCACGCCGCCGGACTACATCATCTCCGCCTTCTTCGCTGCGGCGCCCATGGTGGCGGCGCCGGTCCTGTCGGCCAGGGCCACGGTGGCCGTCGGTGCGGCGGCGACCGGCTTGCTGGTACTGCTCATGCGGCTGTCGGGTGGCCTGCACCCCATGGAGGCCGTCACTCAGGCGATCACCGTGGCAACCGTGGCCGTGCTGGCGGTCTTCTTCAACAGGGTCGTGCGGCGCAGTGACGAGCGTCTGGCATCGATCCGGTCCGTCGCCGAAGCAGTGCAGTTGGCCGTTCTGCCTGTGCCCCCTGCCCGACTCGGCCCACTGGCGGTGGCGGCACGGTACCAAGCGGCACAGGCCGACACCCGGATCGGTGGGGACTTCTACGCGATCCAGGAGACGCCCCACGGGGTTCGACTGCTCCTCGGTGACGTGCGGGGAAAGGGAATGGAGGCCGTGGCCGCGGTGACCGTGTTGCTGGGTGCCTTTCGCGAGGCGGCAGAACACGAGGACAGCCTGCCGGCGGTGGCCGATCGGCTGGATCAGGCGCTCCGCCGCGAGACGGCGCGGCGGCCGGCCGCAGAGGCGGACGAGGTTTTCGCCACCGCGGTGTTCGTCGAGATTCCAGGTCCCGGTCTGTTGCGGATGGTGAGCCGCGGCCATCCGGGACCTTTCCTGGTGGGGCCGGGGGACAGGCTGGAGGAGTTGGAGCCAGTGGCGCCGGCACTGCCGCTGGGCATGGAAGATCTGCAACTCCGCCCCGACCGTACTGGTTGCGCCATGGTCCAGGAGCACCACTTTCCAGTGGGAGCGACCTTGTTGCTCTTCACTGACGGCCTCACCGAGGCACGGGATGCGAGCGGGTGCTTCTTCCCCGTCGCCCGGTCCTTGAGTAAGTGGACTCAACTGAAATCAGAGCCCGGCTTCTTGCTGGACACCCTGGTTACCGAGGTCACGCGGTACACAGGAGGAGAAGCTTCGGACGACCTCGCCCTATTGGCGGCAGTGCATATGCCAGCGGACTGACTACGTGAAACATTCCGCTGGCGAGGCCCATAGACATTTCAATTGAGTAACGATGATCCATCGTCGGTGCGGGGTTTCGTTGAAGTTTGATTCAACGCGATTGTTTCGAGGGTGGCGTTCCGGTGGGCCTTTGTCGTGCACCCGGCATTTGGGTTTGACTATGCACGCTCAAGGTGGGCTCAGATGGTAACGATTTGAGCACGGATGCGACTGGGGCCTCTTTCAAATGTTTGGACACCCGCGATGGCAGCCGATTTCTGCCGGGCGCGCAGTGTGCATGACGGGACGCCTCCTCCATGGGATCCGTGTCACCAGCACGGCCAGGCGGAGGCCCGCTCGCCGTCGCTTGACGTTGTGGAAGGCCGTGGCCGGCAGGTCACGGCGGAGTTCTCGAAAGGTGAACAGGAAGTGCCCCAAGGGGAAAGCGTGCGGTGTGGCGGCAATGGACATTCGCTGAGAAGCGAAGCTCCTCCCATTGGCCAACTTGCTGTTCCGTCATCAAACGAAAAGCACGGACAGAAGAGACGGGCGAGAAGTCAGTGAAGCACCCGTTCAGGTGGTTGGGTTCATGATCATGGCCTAACCAGGTCAATCACCACGTGGCGGGAATGTGTTTGTGGCACTACGAACGGAACTAGCCCGCCCGAACGTGGCAGGCGGGGTTCATCCCACACACGTGAGATTCAGGAGGATTCCTGTTGCTTCCCCGACCTTCTCCTCTCAGTTCCCCAAGCCGAGGCAGACCCCTGATGCGAAGGCTTTCCGCCCTCGGCGTCGTCCTGCCGATGCTGACGTCCGGCATCGCGATGGCCGCGGCTCCCGCCGCGGCCCGAGCAGAAGCCGGCGACGGCACCGTCAAAGTCCGTGTGGTGCGCGAGGTCAATGCCAACGGCACGTGGGACCGGGTCCTCGAACCCGGAATGCAGGATGTCGAGGTCACGCTGACCGACGACGGCGGACGCACCATCACCGGCCGGACGGGAGCTGACGGGACCGTTACCTTCGACCCGTCGGGCACCCCGCTAGTGGGCGGCAAGTACCGCGTGCAGGTCATCAACCCGAAGCCGAACGTGCTGTACTCGGCCTTCGCCTCGCATGAGGGCATGCTGAGCGGCTCGCCCGACACGCTCACCAGCACCGAAGAGTTCGTCGTCGTGTCCGGCGGGAATGACGTCGAGCTGACCACGGCCTTCTGGAACCCGGTCGACTACTGCCAGAAGAACGCCGATCTGGTGACCGCCTGCATCCGTAAGGACCACGCAGGTGGTCCTGCGGACAACGACACCCGGACTCTGGTCAGCTTCCCCTACAACGCCCGCGGCAACTGGACTCAGCGGAGCAACGGCGTAACCGACCTGTCGGACAAGGCGACCACGGGTGCTCTGTACGGCATCGCCTACAGCAAGCAGCAAAAGTGGATCTTCTCGGGTGCGATGGCCCGGCGTGGTTCCGCCTATGGCCCGGCCGGTCAGGGCGGGATCTACCTGACCGACAAGGCGACCGGGGAGACCACTCTCTTCACCACGGTCCCCAACGCTGGCACGACCGCACACAACATGACCTCCGAGATGGACGTCGGTTTCAGCCCGACGGTCACCAAGGAGGCGCTGGGCGATGTGGACGTGTCCGAGGACGGCAAGGACCTCTATGTCGTCAACCTGAACGACAAGAAGCTCTACCGCTACGACGCCACGCAGAAGACCGCGAGTGAACCGAAGGCGTCCTACACCATCCCCGACCCCGACTGCTCGTCATCCGACGACTGGCGGCCCTTCGGCCTCGGCGTCCAGGACGGCGTGGTCTACGTGGGCGGTGTCTGTTCGGCGGAGTCGACGCAGAAGAAGGAAGACCTGCGGGCCGTCGTGCAGACGTTTGACCCGGAGGCGGGAGAGTTCACCGCCATCGTCATGGACGAGAGGCTGGACTTCGCCCGCGAGGTCACCGACACCCTCGCCACCTGTAACAAGGGCGCGGGCTGGTACCCGTGGGCGGACGGTTGGCGCGACACCCAGGACGGCAAGACGTGCTCGAAGGCCAGTGGCATCCGCTACGGCTACCCGCAGCCAGTGCTCGCCGACATCGTCGTGGAGACCAACGGGGACCTGGTTCTCGGCTTCCGTGACCGTTGGACCGACCAGTCGGGCCACCAGGTCACGGCAGTGCCTGGGGAAACCCGCCTGGTACGCGCCATGCCGGGTGGCGACATCAACCGGGCCTGCAAGGGCAGTACCGGTGGCTTCCTGATGGATGCCAACGGCGGTTGCAAGAACAACTCCTCCGTCGCTGGCATCAAGGAGTACTACGCCGGCGACGCGCGGACCGTCTGGCACCCGGAGGCCGCCTTCGCGGGCATCGCGCTATCGAAGGTCGAGGAGAACATCGCGACCTCGATCGTCGACCCGTCCGGTGAGACCTACAAGAGCGGTACCGGCTTCATCAACCGCTTCACCGGTGCCGCGGACGGCGGTAAGACGCTGACGGACACCTTCGGTAAGGGCGGCTCCATGGCCGACCTCGAAGTGATGTGTGACGAGGCGCCGATCCAGATCGGCAACCGCGTCTGGTACGACGTCGACAAGGACGGCATCCAGGACCCGGGTGAGAAGCCCGTCAACGGTGCGACGGTCAATCTGTACGACGCGGCGGGCAAGCGGGTGGCCACCACCAAGACGACCGCTCGTGGCGAGTACTACTTCGACAACTCGAACGTGCCCGGTGGTCTGAAGTTCAGGACCGAGTACACCATCAAGATCGACAACCCGGCGGACTACGAGCAGGGCGGCCCGCTCTACCAGTGGGTCGTCACCCAGAACGACGCTGGCGACAACGACTTCATCGACAGCGACGGCAAGGTCCCCGCGGGTGGGAAGTTCCCCGAGCACACCATCACCACGGGTGACGCCGGTCAGGACAACCACACCTACGACTTCGGCTACCACCAGCCCGCTCTTGGTGCTGTTGAGGTCGTCAAGGTTGATGCCAAGACGCAGGAGCCTCTGCAGGGTGCGGAGTTCCAGCTGTGGCGTGAGTCGAACGGCACTGATGGTCTTCAGTTGGATGGCGAGAAGCCTGACACGAAGGTCGGCGGGCCGTGTGTCACGGACGGTAAGGGTGTTTGCCGTACTGGTGACCTGGAGTTGGGTGTCTACTACTGGCAGGAGACGAAGGCTCCGGTCGACAAGGACGGTAAGGAGTACGCTCTGCCGGATCCGGCGGTCTTCGGTCCGTTGGAGCTGACGGAGGAGAACTCTGAGGCCGGTGCGACGGTTACGGCGCCGAACCGGCGGCCGGACATCGACATCGAGAAGAAGGACGAGGAGACCAACTCCGACGCGGACACCGAAGAGGAGAAGGTCGTTCTTCCGGACACCCGGGAGAAGATCCTCAACATGGATGTCACCAACAACGGCTCTGAGCGGTTGTACAAGATCGAGGTCGGTGACCTCGTGACTAAGGGTGATGCCAAGGTCAAGGACTTGACCTGTGAGTGGCCTGACGGGACCAAGAGCACGGACCCGGAGGGTAAGCGGGTGATCTGGGAGGCCTCGTGGCCGGAGAACCCGGAGGACCCGAAGTCGAAGCCGGAGCAGTACTTCGAGGTCGGCGGTAGCTACAAGTGCACCGCGACGCTGTACGACCTGAAGGTCGGTGAGCTCCACACTGACCAGTCCACCGTCAACGGTGAGGGCGAGTTCAGCCACAAGAGCGTCAAGGACGACGACCCGTGGAACGGCGAGCCCGAGGGCGGTGCTGTTGAGGTCGTCAAGGTTGACTCGGAGACGGGTAAGCCGCTGGAGGGTGCTGCTTTCCAGCTGTGGCGTGAGTCGAACGGCACTGATGGTCTTCAGTTGGATGGCGAGAAGCCTGACACGAAGGTCGGCGAGGCTGGTGTCACCGATGGTGAGGGCCGTTTGAAGGTTGGCTCTCTGGACATGGGTGTCTACTACTGGCAGGAGACGAAGGCTCCCAACGGTTACCCGTTGTTGGACCCGGCGGTCTTCGGTCCGTTGGAGCTGACGAAGGACAATGCCAAGGACGGTGTGAGTATTACGGCGGAGAACACGCCGCC
>NZ_JBIAGC010000008.1:0-32264 GCF_042869595.1 Streptomyces sp. NPDC006879 | reverse complement strand
ACGGCTGGTGAGCTTCACACCAACGAGTCGAAGGTCACCGGTGAAGGTGAGATTTCGGGCAAGGGTGTCGAGGACAAGGACCCCTGGAACGGTCTGCCCCCGAAGATCACCATCCTCAAGAAGGACGCTGAGACGGGCGAGGTCCTGAAGGGCGCCGTCTTCCAGCTGTGGCGTGAGTCGAACGACACTCCCGGTCTCCAGAGGACCGGCGAGGAGGCCGACACCAAGGTGGGCACGGCCTGCTCCACCAGCGATGAGGGTGTCTGCGACTACACCGCGAAGGAAGGAACCTACTACCTGGAGGAGCTCGCGGTACCCGAGGGCTACCTCCTGCCCGACGAGCCGGTCTTCGGACCGTACGAGGTCACCAAGAGCACGACCGAGCTCAAGGTGACCCTGTTCAACAAGCCGGGTGAGCACGACAAGAAGGGCAAGAAGGGCAACAGCCCTCACTGAGTTAAAGGGCGGCGGTGGTCGGGCATCCCGGCCACCGCCGTCTGCGCGTTCTCGTATTCCGATCTGGCGAGGAGCCATCCATGCCGTTCCGTACAAGTCGCTCTCGGCGATGGCCGATCGCGCTCTTCTCACTCACGGCTTTCGGCGCGGTTGGTGCCCTGGCCGTCTTCCTGCTGAGCGGGTCAGACCGGTCGGCCAGTCGGCCCGTGACCACTACCGAGGCCCAACAGCTGGCGCTGGTCCGCTTCAACCTCCATGACGCGGGCACCGTTCGCGTTGCACTCACCTTGCCCTCTGCTGACGGCATGACGACAGTGGTGGGCCTCGTCGACTACCGGACCCACCACGCGGTGGGACGCTTCACCACCGACACCGGAAGCGGTCGACGCAGTAGCCTGCTCGCCTGGGACGGCTCTGGCCTCGCAGTTGCTTCTTCAGGCAAGGAAGAGGCCGAGAAGTACCACGATGACGCCGTACAACTCGCGCGAGCCGCTGCTGCCGTCAACCCCCGTGCCTGGTCGGCCCGCGCCCACACCTCCAACCCGCTGGACGTGGCCCTGCGTCTGGTGATCGGACTGGGCCACGACCGGCCCGACAACGCTCAGTTGTTGGCACAGTCCGGCCCCCGCCGCCTGGGTGAGGAGACCATCAAGGGCGTCGACTACACGATCTTCTCGGGTCCTCGCCCCCGCCCGACAGCCGCCCCGCAGGTGGGTACGGCCGTCCGAGGGGCCGTACCCAGCGGAAGGTCTCCGCTGACGTACTGGGTGGACACCGCCGGGCGGTTGGGGCGGCTGGAAGCGCAGCTCGCGTCCCTGGACCGCCCGGCTCGCTGGGAGCTTGCTCCCGCCCCTCGCGGGGCGAAGGTGCCTTCTGAACCGTTCGGCTCTCAGTAGTGACGCCCCGCGGTCTCCTGTGGACAGCCTCGGGCGGTCGCGAGGCGGCCCGTAGGCCCCCTCGGTGCACGGTTGCTCCGATTGGAGGCGACGACGAGTGTGCGGTGGCTGACCTACCAAAGGTGGGCGGCAAAGGCGTCTATTCTGCCGCTGGCCAGGTCGTGCGCAGCAGCGACGACCAGGCGGTTCCGGCTACCCGCATAATCTGGTCAGCGAAAGGCCGATGGTGAGAAGACTGAACTGGGCCGCTGTCAGGAGGGTCATCGCAATCGGTGTGGGGCTGCTCGTGGCCGCCCCTGGAGGATGCGGCGTTTCACTGAGAAGACCTCACTGGCCAGTCAGCTAGTGGCCCTTCCCGGACTCGGCAGACCAGCCCTAACGCGCCACGCGATAGCGGAGGTAGACGACCTTCGAAGCGAAGGTGCGGGTCTGGACGAGTTCGAGATCCGCCCGGCGCCCCTGCTGGGGGAAGAACGGAATACCGCCGCCGACCAGCACCGGATAGACCCTGATGCGGTACTCGTCGATCAGACCCAACGAGGCTGCCCCGGCAGCGAGAGTCGCGCCTCCGATCGCGATGTCGCCCTCCCCCGGCTCGGATCGCAATCGCTCGATCTCCTGCCCCAGGCCGCTGGAGGCCAGGCGGGCATTGCCCTGCACCGCCGAGAGCGTGGTGGAGAAAACCACCTTGGGGAGGGGTTTCCAGAGTGCGGCGAACTCGAGGGTTGAGAACTCGAGTGACGGATTCTGGTCGACGGTCTCCCAGTACAGCATCGTCTCGTACAGCCGACGCCCCAACAGATGGACGTCGATCCCGCGCACCTCGTCGGTGGCGAAGCGAAAGATCTCCTCGTCGGGCGCAGTCCAGTCGAAGCCGCCGTCCGGCCCGACGATGTAGCCGTCCAGGGAGACGCTCATCGAATAGGTCACGCTGCGCATCAGGTCTCCTCCTCGGCGGTGGGTTTGACGGGACGACGGCCCGATGGCGCAAGGGGTCACCACGGCGGGCGAGATCCCCTGGGCCAAGTCGCCATCTCGTTGAGAACGCCTCACTGATATTCCAACTCGCCTCCCGGCAGCGGAAGCCCGCTGTCTCCTGGACTCGTCGCGCGCAGCCCTTCGTCAGCCGTGCTCCGGTCTGCCGGCAGCTTGTCATCGGTGGCGTGCTGTTGTGGCGAGGCCCATCACCGGGCCTGCTTCGTCTCCCCAGCGTCGGGCGGAACCACGAAGAGGATCGATGGCCGCGTGCCCCGCCAGCAATTCCGGATTGCCAAGGGGCAGGGCTGGGTGAGCTATTCCGCTTTGGGCAAGGGATAGCTCTTGAGGTCAATTACTCCCGGCAGGTTCAGTGCGGGCCTGGCGGGTTCGTGCTCCGGGTCGGTCATCTGTGGTTGCTCTTTGGGCGCGGGGACCACTTTGAACGAAATTCCCTGCGGCACTTCGACGGACCTCGCGGTGCCGGCTGGTTCAAGCGGCAGGTCCTGGGAACCGCAGGTTGTCACGACGCGCGGTAGGGGGCTGGGGCTGGTGGTCAGGGAGTCCTCAGCCATGAAGCAGTTCCCGCCACTGCGGCGAGCCGCGAGAACGAGTGCGACACCGTTCCTTCCGAAGGAGTTATCGGCAATCTGATTGCCCTTCACGGGGTAGCCTTGTACGTCACGCAGGATGAACTCGGCCACCTTGTTTCCTTCGATGCGGTTGCGTTGAAATACGTTGTCCGATCCGCCGCCCACCCCGATTCCGATGCCGAAGCCTCCGTCAGCTTGCTCGGGACTCATGTTGTCGTTGTTGTCCACGACCGTGTTTCCGACCACGTGCGCGCCGTGCTGGGGGCCGAGCGCCTCCAGGTCGTTGGAGTTGATGGTCATGCCCACGCGGTTGCGGCGAGCATTGTTTGCCACGATGTGCAGGCCGTTTGATGCGTTGGTGACTTCGATCCCGATCGCGTTGTGCTCAAGAACGTTATTTCGTACTACGGTATTGCAGGGGTCGCACTGGCCTACGTAGATTCCCGAGTCGGCGTGCCCGGACCCGTAAGAGTTCTCGATGACTCCGTTTTTGGCGTCGAAGGCGTAGATTCCGTAGAGCGCGTTGTTGTGGGCGGTTACGTTTGAAGCCCTGAATCCCTTGATCGGTGGGAACTTCTTGGTGTCCAGCGGATCGTAGGCCGATCCTCCGGCTCCCGAGCCCTGCAGTTGCTCGTCGGTGACACCGGTGAAGAGGATTCCGTTAGCCATGTGGTGACGGACGGTGATGTTTTCGACAACGGAGGCCGCTCCTGTGACAGTGATTCCGTTGGCGCGCTTGAACTCGCCGTCGATCACGGTGTGGTTGCGGTCCTTTCCGCGCAGCACTACCCCGGGGTGTCGAATCGAGATGCTTTCGCGATAGACACCCGAGGAGACCAGGACCATGTCACCTGATCGGGCGGTATCCACTGCCTCTTGAATGGTGGAGTACTGTTCCGGTACCCGCAATACGTGTGAGCTGCGATCACTTCCGGGGCGGGGATCGGGGGTTGAGGCAGCGCATGACACCACGCTCACCAGCATTCCAGTGCCCAGGCACGTCCACTTCACGACAGGTGACGTGGCGTACCTCCTGAATCTTTTCTTGGCGCAGGTCGTCATGGGGATGAGGTATATCTTCTCTTGCCGGCCATGTCACATCCGGGGGCAGGACCTCAAGTAACTCATTTTATCTGAGGAGATGTGATGTCTTCATCGCTCACACCACGCCGCACTGTGCTTCTCGCCGCAGCGGCGGCGCTCGCCGGAGTTCCCGGATGCGGTGCATCTCGGGAAGCCTTGCTCGATGATGCGTCGGCAGATCATTTGGGGCAGCCGGGAGTGGTCGATGGGCAGCCGAGTAGCGTCATTCTGGCCGGGTTCGACCTCATTGAAGGAGCCCAGGAACGGGCTGCGTTCGGTAAGGCCCTGTCCATCTTCCGCTCAGGTCAGACGTCTGGTGTCGAAACCACGATCGCAGCCGGTTCCACTCTTTTCCGGAAGCTGGGTGTGGGAGACCCGGACGGGATGCAGCGACTCCCTGGATTTCCAGGAGAAAGGATTGACCACCGCAGTAGTGACGGCGATGTGATCATCCAGGTCTGCGCAGGAGGCATCGATCCGTGCCGCCGCCTCGTTGATCAGTACGTGAAGGAATCCTCACGAATCCTGAAGTGCCGATGGCGGCAGAGCGGATTCCTGCCCGCGCACTCGGAAGGTGAAACACCGAGAAACCTGTTCCGCTTCAAGGACGGCACGGAGAATCCAGTGAGGAGTGAATTCCCCAAGTGGGTGTGGGACGACCGCGGGGGCACCTTCCTGGTCTACAGGAAAATCCATATGGATGTCGATCGCTTTCTCTCGTTGCCGACCGACAGGCAGGAAAACATTATTGGCCGTCACCGCAGAAGCGGAGCGCCACTGGGATCGGAGGAGGAAAAGGATCTCGTTGACCTTTTCGCCAAGACCTCCAGCGGGCGCTACGTGATTCCCGTGGACTCACATGTTCGCCTGGCTCACTCGCGCTCCGACAGGGGGGCGCGGATGCTTCGCCGAGGGTACTCCTACGACGCTGGAGGCGGAGACCAGGGTCTGCTCTTCATCGCCTTCATGCGTGACCCCGCTCTTTTCGTGCGTGTGCAGCAACGCCTCGCTGGCGCAGATGCGATGAACGAGTTCATCGAACACCGGGCGTCAGCGGTGGGCTACGTGTTGCCGGTCGCGGTGCTTGAACGGTTCCGCAACGGTGACTTCGGTGACTGAGTCGAACAAGGTAGGAGTCTTTGCGGGGTGGGTACGCCGATCGCCGCAACCGCGGCCGGGCGCTGACCACGTTCCGGGAACCGCCCGCAGATCGAGCCTCCTCCGCGCACCGCGGGGGCGGCTCCCGTCGAGTGTTCTACTCCATCCAGCCCACCCTGGAGGTTGGTTGGGGAAGGGCACGGCCATACTCGCTTCGTGAAGAACACCAACACGGGAACCTCCAGGTCTCGCCGCAACTTTGTTGCGGCCTCGGCGGCCGGTCTGTTGGCGGCCACCGCCGAGGCGGTGGCCGCTCCTTTCACTTCGCACGTGCCCCTCTTGGGCCCGACGACTTCTGGCGTCCTGGACACGCGGCTACCGCCGAGCGGGATTTCCGCCCTGTCCTGGTTGGTCGCTGACGCCACGTCGGGTGATGTCCTTGCTTCGTACCAGCCCCATCGTCGACTGGCCCCGGCCAGCACGTTGAAGGCCCTGTTCGCCATCACCGTTCTGCCTCAGCTCGATTCCAGTTCGCTGTACAGGGTGTCGGCGTCCGACCTTCGGGAAGTCCCGGCCGGGAGCAGCGTCGTTGGACTGCAAGCGGGAAGGCAGTACTCTGTCGAGGATCTTTGGCGGGGGGTGTTCCTGCGTTCGGGCAACGACGCGGTCCATGTGCTGGCGAGGATGAACGGCGGTTGGAGTAAGACGGCCGGAGAGATGGAATCGCGTGCGCGTTCTCTGGGTGCCAGGGACACCACGGTCGTATCCCCGGACGGCTTCGACGCGCCCGGTCAAGTCTCCAGCGCTCATGATCTTGCTGTGTTCGGCCTGGTGGGTCTATCCGTTCCGGAGTTCTCCGCACACTGCTCCACAGCGCGGTGTGTCTTTCCCGACGGCGGTGGCATCGGCAAGCAGGTCAGCCTCATCAACACGAACCGGCTCCTGAGCGGAGCCAACGGAGTCGTGCCGTACCCCGGGATCATCGGTGTGAAGAACGGATACACCTCAAGGGCAGGGAACACCCTCATCGCAGCCGCCCGGCGGAGCGGACGCACGATCGTGGTCACCGTGATGAACCCGCAGTCCGGCAAGGCCAACGCCGTCTACGAGGAAGCCCGCACGCTGCTCGACTGGGGTTTCGCAACCACGGGCAAGAGCGCGATTGGGCGGCTCCCCGTGACTTCTGGGGCTCTTGTAGGCGCCGCTGCCTGATGGCGGCCCGAGCGCCGAGAGCGACCGACGGACACGATTGCTCGGGCCGGTAGGTGCGCCGCGTCCACACGGTCCTCCACCCGTCGCGGCCCTCATCGAGTCTGGCCCGCCCACCGTCTGGAAGCCGATGATGGTCCCTGGAGAGGCGGCTAAGGGGCCGGGGCCGGACGCTGATCGATGAACTTCCCGGCCGTCCTCAGTGCGGGGAGTTGAGCCGACCTCACGGCCGTGCGCAGCGGTGGCCGGTCAACACCGTCGCAAGCGCCCAGGTGGCGGGCCGCGTCCTCACGCGGGTTCCCTCCGGCCGCTGAGGGAGCGCAGGGGTGGTCGGCATGAGGCCTTCACCCATCCGGACTCGCCCGGCTTCCCTGCGCAAGGGTGGGCAAGCAACATCGGTGCCATGCCGATGCGGCCCAAGGAACACCCCCGTGAGCAGGAGGAACAATGTTGCGCGCCCCTCTCGCTGTCCTGCCTCAAGCAGCAACTGTCTCTCTGCGCAGGAAGACCCTGGTCGCCGTAGTGGCCGGCGCCGCTCTGCTCATACCGCAGACGCTTGAAGCATCGTATGCCGCCGAAGGTCGCACGGCGGCTTTCGAGCAGGCTGAGTGTGTGGCAGACACCGGCCCGTACCAGCGCGACCTGGAGGAGTATCTCGGCCTGACGGTGGACGGTCGTCAGTCGGTCTCGGACTGTGAGGCGATCCGCCGTTTCCAAGAAGGTGAGGGAGTCACCCCTGCTGATGGGTACGCCGGAGTCGCTACCTATCGGACGATACTCGTTGTCGAGGCCAGGAAGAACCCGAACGCCGACGGTGAATGCCCCACGGTGAGAGGGAAGGTCGCTTGTGTCGACCTCGCGCGCCAGATGCTGTGGATCCAGGAGGGGTTCGACGGGGGCGTCATCTACAGGCCGATTCCGGTGAGGACGGGGCGCAAGGGTCTGGAGACCCGCGGGGGCATGCACAGCGTGTACTGGCGGAACAGGGAGCACCACTCAACGATTTACGACGTGCCCATGCCCTACGCTCAGTTCTTCGACGGTGGGCAAGCGCTCCACGGAACCACTGACGATCTCTTCCAGAGTGGTTCGGGTGGATGCGTCAACATGTACTACCACCATGCTGCTGAGGTGTGGGACCTCCTGTCGTTGGGCGACAAGGTCTCGGTGTTCGGAGTGAAACCGGGTACGAACCCCCGCTCAGTGGAGGCCTCAGGCGATGCTGGAGTGGACGAAGAGGGACGTTCTGTCTTGACGGACGACCAACTCGTCATCGAGGGGATGCGGGAAATCGCCCGTCCACGGTGAAGAGCAGCCGCGGCGGGGGTTAGTGCGGTGGCGTGGGTGGTGCGGCCGACCGGGCGGATGTCGGGCGGCGGAGAGGGATCTTGCACGAAGGGCACGCCCTCGGAGATCGCCGCGACCTAACCCTCAAGGCCGGGTGTGGGCTTGGAAGAGCTACGTCGACCGGTTGTCAGAGTGCCCCACGCTCCCCACGACCCCGGTGCGCTCGTTCTTCCCGGGCGAAGAGCTTGGAAGTGAGGGCAGATCATGAGCGACCCCGAAGGCGCCCGGGAGGGCCCCGAAGCTCCGACCGAGGTGGTGCTCGACCGTGGCGGCCTGGACACCCTCGTGCAGGTCCTAAGGCAACGCGGCCGGACGGTGATCGGCCCTGTCGTGCGAGACGGGGCGATCGTTCTCGACGAGTTGGACTCGGCCGCCGCGTTGCCCTACGGCTGGGGGGTGGAGCTGGAGGCCGGACGGTACCGGGTCCGGCCGAGGCAGGACGGGGCAGCCTTCGCGCACAGCGCGGGGCCGCAGTCGTGGAAGTCCTTCCTGCACCCCGAGCGCGTCCGCCAGTGGTCTGCGGACCGTCGGCAGGACGGTGGGTTCACCGTGAGCGAGGAAGCCCAAGGCGACGTCGCGTACGCGTTCCTCGGGGTGCGGCCCTGTGACCTGCGGGCCATCCAGATCCTGGACCGAGTGATGTCGGGCGGCCGGTACCGGGATCCCACCTATCTGTCCAGACGGACGGGCGCCTTCTTGATCGCGGTCGAGTGCTCCGAGCCGGGCGAAACCTGCTTCTGCGTCTCGATGGGCGCCGGCCCGGCCGCGGAGCCCGGGTACGACCTCGCCCTCACCGAAGTGGTGGACGGCGACGGCCACCGCTTTCTGTGTCGGAGCGGGAGCGAGGACGGAGCCGCGGTCCTCGCGCTGCTTCCGACCCGCCTCGCCGACGACCGTACCCGCACCGCTGCGGCGCACGGGGTGCGCGAGGCCGCACAGCGCATGGGGCGTTCCATGCCTCCGGTGGACCTGCGCACCCTGATGGGGGGCAGCCTGGAGGCGGAGCGCTGGGACGATGTCGCCGCTCGATGCCTGAGCTGTGGCAACTGCACGATGGTGTGCCCCACTTGTTTCTGCACCACCACCGAGGACGTGACCGACCTGACCGGCGACCACGCCGAGCGATGGCGGCGCTGGGACTCCTGCTACGACCTGGACTTCTCGCTGCTCCACGGGGGAGTGGTCCGCTCCACCCCGCGCAGCCGGTACCGCCAGTGGCTCACACACAAGCTGGGTACCTGGCACGAGCAGTTCGGGAGCTCAGGCTGCGTCGGGTGTGGGCGCTGCATCGTCTGGTGCCCCACCGGCATCGACCTCACCGAAGAGGCCCACGCCCTCCACCGGGAGGCCACGCAGGCAGAGAGCGCGCGATGAGGCCGTCTGGGGGCGGGCCCGGGGCGGTGGGGGTGCTCGCCCAGTTGCTGCCGGAGCACCTCGCGAAGCTGATGGTACTCGCCCGTGAGATGGGGCTGCCCGCCGACAAGCGGATCTTCGAGGAGGGTGCGGAAGCCGACCGCTTCTGGATCATCCGCTCCGGAACGGTGGTGCTGGACATCCACGTGCCCGGTCGGGGTCCCGTAGTCGTCGAGACCGTCGGTGCGGGCGGCCTGCTCGGGTGGTCGTGGCTGTGCCCGCCGCGACAGTGGCACCTAGGGGCACGGAGCAGGCACCCCCTCCAGGCTTGGGAGTTCGATGCAGGTGCGGTGCGTGAGCTGTGCACCGCAGACACGGATCTGGGTCTGGCTTTGGTCACCCTCGTCGCTGAGACCATCGGAGACCGTCTCAGAGCCACCCGCACTCGGCTCCTCGACCTCTACGGCCCTCAGGGGTCGCCAGGGAGCCGATCAGTATGACCTTGACGCCGCTACCCCACCGCATCGCGGACCGCCGACAGGAGACGCACGACACGCTCACGCTCGCGCTGGAGCCCGACGGGGAAGCCCTCGGCCCCTTCGCCCCCGGCCAGTTCGCGATGGTGAGTGCCTTCGGCGTCGGCGAGATCCCGGTGTCTGTGTCCAGGACCGCGGACCCGCGGCGGCTGACCCACACCATCCGCGCCGTCGGTGCCGTCTCCCGCGCGCTGTGCGCCATGCCCGTCGGGGCGTGGGTCGGGGCGCGGGGCCCCTTCGGCACCGGCTGGGACATGACCGCAGGCCTAGGCCACGACCTGCTCGTCATTGCCGGTGGCATCGGGCTCGCTCCGCTGCGCCCCCTCGTCGACGCAGTTCTGTCCGAGTCCCAGGCGTACGGTCGGCTGAACCTCCTCGTAGGTGCCCGAACACCCGACGACCTGCTGTACCAGGGCGAGCTCCCCTGTGGACGAGAGCCGTTCGGCGCCGTCACGGTCGACCGGCCGTCCGGGGGCTGGAACGGTCGGGTCGGTGTTGTCACCACACTGCTCGCCGAAGCCCGCTTCGCCCCGTCGGACACCGTCGCGTTCGTCTGTGGTCCCGAAGTCATGATCCGTGCGACGGCCCGCACGCTGATCCACCAAGGAGTACCGCCCCGACCGCATCCAGGTCTCCCTCGAACGCAATATGCGCTGTGCCACCGGCCATTGCGGCCACTGCCAACTCGGGCCCTTGCTGCTCTGCCGCGACGGCCCGGTCGTCGGCTACGACCAGGCCGCGCCCCTGCTCGCCGTCCGGGAACTATGAGATGAGCACCCCCACCACTCCCCAGCCGCCGCCTCGTCCCCGGCTCGGCGTGTTCAAGTTCGCCTCGTGTGACGGCTGTCAGCTCACACTCCTGGACTGTGAGGACGAACTGCTCGACATCGCAGGAGAGTTGGAGATCGCCCATTTCGCCGAGGCGTCCAGTTCGGCCGCACCCGGCCCGTACGATCTGGTGCTCGTCGAGGGCTCCGTCAGCACCCCCGAGCACGTGGAGCGCATCCGTCGCATCCGGGCCGACTCCCGCCACCTTGTGACCATCGGCGCCTGCGCCACCGCCGGCGGCGTGCAGGCCCTGCGCAACTACGCTGATGTCGAAGGGTACTTGGCGACCGTCTATGCCCGTCCCGACTACATCGCGACCCTGGCGGACTCCACGCCCATCTCCGCCCACGTGCCCGTCGACTTCGAGCTGCGTGGATGCCCCATCGACCGTGGTCAGCTGCTGGAGGTCATCACGGCCTTCCTCGCCGGACGTAAACCCGGCATTCCCAACCATGCCGTGTGCTTCGCCTGCAAGCAGCGGGGCAACGTCTGCGTCACCGTCGCCCACGGCACACCCTGCCTTGGGCCCGTCACGCATGCGGGCTGTGGGGCGCTGTGCCCGACCTACGGACGTGGCTGCTACGGCTGCTTCGGACCCGCGGGGACGACGAATCTCCCCGCGCTGATCCCGCTCCTGCACCGCGACGGGATGGACGAGGAGGACATCGGCCGGTTCTTGCACACCTTCAACGTGGCCGCCTTCACCGCGGTCGAGGAACAGGGGCCGGGTGTGACGGACGAGAAGGAATCCGGATGAGCCAGCCCACCCGACGCTCCCACGTGTTGCGCATCCCCGCGCTGACCCGTGTGGAAGGCGAGACCGCGGTCCACCTGAAGATCCAGCACAACTCCGTCACCGAGGCGCGCCTCGCGATCTTCGAGCCACCGCGGTTCTTCGAGGCCTTCCTGCGGGGTAGGGCCCACAGCGAGCCTCCCGACCTGACCTCCCGTATCTGCGGAATCTGCCCGGTGGCCTACCAGATGAGCGCCTGCCGGGCGATCGAGGACGCGTGCGGTGTCACTGTTGACGGTCAACTGGCAGCCTTGCGACGCCTGTTGTACTGCGGAGAATGGATCGAGAGTCAGACGCTGCACATCCAGCTGTTGCACGCACCGGACTTCCTCGGCCACGACGACGTGATCGCCCTGTCACGCTCCTATCCGGAGCATGTCCAGCGCGGACTGCGGCTGAAGCAGACCGGCAACGCCCTGGTCGAACTGCTCGGGGGGCGCGCGATCCACCCGATCAACGTGCGCCTCGGCGGATTCCACCGCACTCCGACCCTTGCCGAACTCCGCCCGATGGCAGAACGACTGCGCACGGCCCTCGACGATGCCTGGGACACGGTGCGCTGGGTCGCAGGCTTCGAGTTCCCCGACGCCGAGTGCGTGGCGGACTTCCTCGCGCTCACCGAAGCCGGAACCTACGCCATCGAGTCGGGCCTCCCGACCGTGCTCAGGTACGGCGCCGGAGCCATGGTCCGCAGCTTCCAGCTCCAGGACTTCTCCGCGCACGTGACGGAAGAACAGGTCCACCACTCCACCGCGCTCCACTGCCGGCTGGACAGCCGGAGGTATCTCACCGGCTCACTCGCCCGCTGGGCCGTCAACGGTCACCTGCTCTCCCCGTTGGCGCGGGAGGCGGCCCGGGAAGCCGGACTGGGAGAGCCCCCGTCGCATGCGGGTGAGTCACGCGGTGAAGCCTGCCGCAACCCCTACCGGAGCATCCTCGTGAGGGCCGTGGAGGTGCTGTACGCCGTGGAGGAGGCGAGCCGCATCATCGAGGCGTACCAACCCCCGGAACGCCCCTACCTGGAGGTGCCCGCCAGAGCCGGCACCGGACACGGCGCCACCGAAGCTCCGCGCGGCCTGCTCTACCACCGCTACGCGCTCGACGACCAGGGATGCCTCACCGATGCTCGCCTGTTCCCGCCGACCGCGCAGAACCAGGGCGCCATCGAAGAGGACCTGCGCCGGATCGTGCAGCGGGCTCTTGACCGTGGAGTGACGTCCGAGGCCGAGCTCACCCGGCTGTGTGAGCGGGCGGTCCGCAACCACGATCCGTGCATCTCATGCTCGGCCCACTTCCTGGAGCTTGAGGTGGAGCGCCCGCCACCGCAGCCCACGAAGTGACCAAGACCAACGCTGCGCTTCCCCCCGCAACGACCGGGCGTCACGCGCTCCACGGGCGCGCCCACGCGGCGAGATCAGGAGCGTCGGCCGCGGGCGTTGGTGCCCGGGCCGGCGGCCAGGGCTGCCTGGATACGTCCGCGGACCTCGGTGGTCAACGCCCGCAGCCGCGCGGAAGCGGCCGGAAGAGGTGCCTCTGGGGCTTCGATGCGGTGCGCTGACGCCGGCAACTGGGCGAGATCGGCTTCGAAGCGGGCGCGGGCAGCGGCGAGGGAGCCTGGCGGGCCCGTTCGCTCGCCGTCGCGCATCACCGTGGTCAGGAGCGGCTCCGCATCGCCGGGCGGCTCCTCATCGAGCAGTGCGATGACATCCCGGCACCCGGGCCGGCGGAACACCTGCTTGGCTGCCGGGGCGGTGACCTTCGCGGACGACAGCTTCATCACCGGATCGCCGTCGTACGCGACCAGCTTGTACGCCGCGTCCAGATAAGGGGCGTCCGCGGCTACGCCCACGCGCGTGCCGACTGCGAAGACGTCGATCGGCGCCCCGCTACGGACCAGTGAGGCGACGGCGTACTCGTCGAGGCCGCCGCTCGCGATGATCTGGACGTCCCTCAGACCGGCCGCGTCGAGCAGGGACCGCGACTGGCGGGCGAGCGCGCCGAGGTCACCGCTGTCGAGACGGATCGCGCAGCCCGGTCCACGGCGCAGATCCCCCAGGACGCGGGCAGCAGCCATGACGCCGGCCTCAGTGTCATAGGTGTCGACGAGGAAGGTGAGCGGACCGGGGTGAGCGCGAGCGAACGCGCGGAAGGCATCCTCCTCGCTGGCGAAGGCCTGGACGTAGGAGTGAGCCATCGTGCCGGACGCGGGGATGCCGAGCTCTGCGGCTGCGGCGACGTTGCTGGTCCCGGCAAACCCCACCAGCGCACCCAGTCGCGCGGCCTGTAGCCCGGCCTGCGGGCCGTGCGCGCGGCGCAGCGAGAAGTCCCACAGCGGACGTCCCCGCGCAGCGACCACGCATCGGGCCGCTTTCGAGGCGACCGCCGTCTGGTGGCACATCTGGGTGAGCAGATACGTCTCGACGAGTTGGGCCTGCGCCAGCGGGGCGGTGACTTCCAGGAGGGGCTCGCCGGCGAAGACGAGTCGGCCCTCGGGAACCGCCCGCACCTCCCCCTTGAAGCGGAGGTCCAGCAGATCGGCCAGTGCCCCCGGGGCGCGGTGCAGCACCCGCGCGAACTCCCGGACATCATCCGAGGTGATCCGGAACCGGGAGAGGTAGCCCAGGGCGGGCTCAAGCCCGGCTGCGACGAGGAACCCGCGGCCCGGTGGCAATTCTCGGACGAACAGGCTGAAGGTGGCCGGTGCGTGCATGCCTTCGCGCAAGTACGACATCGCCATCGTCACCTCGTAGAGGTCGGTGGTCGTCGTCTCGGACATACCACCAGCCTGGCCGTGCCCGGCTGGTTCGGCATGGGCCCTTCGGGCCATCGCCTACCCCACGCGGCCCTGTCCTTGGCACGCACCTACGGGCTCTTCTTGGAATAGGACTGCGCTCACCCGGAGCCGCCGGGGAGTGAACAACGGAAGGTGAGCGAGGAGGACGCAGGCCCCCGGAACCCGACCCGAAGACCGCGTGGTGCGCGCCGTCGGCGCGCCCCGGCCGGACACGGTGTGCGGCCGACCCGCATCAGCGCCACAGCGACGACGGAGGACGTCATGGCCACCATCCGACGCGTCGTGCCGTTCGCAGAACTCGGACGGCAGGACGTCAGCCGCATCGGAGGCAAGAACGCCTCCCTGGGTGAGCTGACCACTGCTCTGTCCGCTGCCGGGGTACGCGTGCCTGCGGGCTTCGCCACCACGGCCGGGGCCTACGGAGAGCTGTTGAGTGGCCACGGACTGCGCCGACGCATCGAGGAGCAGATCGGGCGCCTGCACGAAGGGGCGCCCCTGGACGAGGTCGGAGCCGCCATCCGCGCGATGATCCGCGCCGAGCCGCTGCCCGTGGAACTCCGGGCCGAGATCGTCAGCGGGTACGAGCAGCTGGCCCTTGGGCAGGGCCGGAAGGAACCCGAGGTCGCAGTCCGAAGCAGCGCGACCGCCGAGGACCTGCCCGAGGCCAGCTTCGCCGGCCAGCAGGAGTCCTATCTGAACGTACGGGGGCCCGCCCAACTGCTGGAGTCCTGCCACCGGTGCTACGCGTCGCTGTTCACTGACCGTGCGATCGACTACCGGGAGCGCATGGGGTTCGACCACCTCGCCGTGGCGCTCTCCATCGGCGTCCAGATCATGGTCCGCTCGGACCGTGCCGGGGCCGGCGTACTCTTCACCCTCGATCCCGAGAGCGGCTTCCCCGAGGTCATCGTGGTCAGCGCAGCCTGGGGCCTGGGTGAGACCGTCGTCAGCGGGCAGGTCGACCCCGACGAGTACACCGTGTTCAAACCGGGCCTGAAGGACCGGGTGCCGGAGCCGGTGATCGATGTGCGGACCGGCTCCAAACGGCAGAAGGCCGTCTACGCCGAGCACGGGCTGACCCGGATCGTCGAGACCACCGCCGAGGAACGATCGCGGCGCGTCCTGAACGACGAGGAAGTCAAGCTCCTGGCCGACTGGGCCTGCGCCGTGGAAGAGCACTACGGCTGCCCCATGGACCTGGAATGGGCCAAGGACGGGCTCACCGGAGACCTGTGGATCGTCCAGGCCCGGCCCGAGACCGTGCAGTCCAGGCGCCGTACCTCGATGCTGCGCCGCTGCCGACTGACCTCCACCCGGGGCAGCTCCCTGATCGAGGGCATCGCGGTCGGTGAGGCCATCGGGCGCGGAGTCGTGGTCGGTCTGGACTCGCCCGTCGACCTCGACCGGTTCCCCGCCGGCGCAGTGCTCGTCACCGGCATCACCGACCCGGACTGGGAACCGATCATGAAGAGGGCCTCCGCGATCGTCACGGACCACGGAGGCCGCACCTCGCACGCAGCCATTGTCAGCCGCGAGCTCGGTGTCCCCGCGGTCGTCGGCGCCGGCAGGGCCACCGAGCTGCTGCGTGACGGACTGGAGGTCACCGTCTCCTGCGCCGAGGGCGATCGAGGTCAGGTGTATCCGGGGCTGCTCGACTACGAGGAGACCGAGACCGACCTTGCCGACCTGCCCCGCACCCGGACCCAGGTCATGTTGAACCTCGCAGATCCGTCCGCGGCATTGCGGTGGTGGCGGCTTCCAGCTGATGGCGTGGGGCTCGCCCGCCTGGAGTTCATCGTCGCGCACCAGGTCAAGGCCCACCCGATGGCACTGCTTCACCCCGAACGACTGGACCGCGAGGACCGTCGAGCGATCGACGACCTCACCGCGGGTTACCCCGACCGAAGCCAGTACTTCGTCGACCGCCTCGCCCGTGCGATCGCGCGGATCGCCGTCTCCCGCTGGCCCGCGCCCGTCGTCGTCCGCACCAGCGACTTCAAGGCCAACGAGTACGCGCGGCTCCTCGGCGGCCGACCGTTCGAGCCGGCAGAAGCAAATCCGATGATCGGCTGGCGTGGCGCGAGCCGCTACTACAGCGAGGGCTACCGGGAGGGATTCGCCCTCGAATGCCGCGCACTGCGCCGGGTCCGCGAGGAGATGGGCCTGCAGAACGTCATCGTGATGATCCCGTTCTGCCGCACCCTCGAAGAGGCCGACGAGGTCCTGCGGGTCATGGCGGAACAGGGGCTGCACCGAGGCCGGAACGGACTGAAGGTGTACGTCATGGCGGAGATTCCCGCCAACATCATCCTGGCTGAGGAGTTCGCCGAACGCTTTGACGGGTTCTCCATCGGCAGCAACGACCTCACCCAGCTCACCCTCGGAGTCGACCGCGACTCCGAAGCCCTCGCTCACATCTTCGACGAGAGTGACCCGGCTGTCATGACCTTGATCGAGACGCTCGTCGCGCGTGCCCGGTCCACGGGCGTCACGGTCGGCCTGTGTGGCCAACGGCCCAGCGACGACCCGTCCTTCACGGAGTTCCTGGTCGGTACCGGTATCGACTCGATCTCCGTCGCACCTGACAGCTTCGCTGCAGTGAAACAGCACGTGGCCGCAGCCGAGTCGAAGCGCAACAGCCCCGAGCAGCCGGCGCCGGCCGGTGCCCGAAGGGCCCCAGTGGATCTGTCGGCGGGCGGATGAGCGGAGCAACGGAGAACCACGTGCCGGGAACGGCGAGAAGGCGCAGGTACCGCCCCCTCCCGGAGCCCATCCACGAACTGTGTCGCTTCTACGGGAAGCGCACCGAGAAACGCGAGGAGTGAATCACCATGACCCCCAAGCGCGTGCTGGTCGCCTACGGCACCAAGCATGGAGCGACGGCAGGAATCGCCGAGCAGATCGGCACGTCCCTGCGCGAGGACGGCCTCGACGCCGTCGTGCTGCCCGCCGACGACGTGGACGACGTAAGGGACTATGACGCCGTAGTGCTCGGCGGAGCCCTGTACGCGGGGCACTGGAGCCGCAAGGCCAAGCGTTGCGCAGAACGCAACGCCGACTCCCTCAAGCATCGCCCGGTATATCTGTTCAGCAGCGGACCCCTGGACAGTTCCGCCGAACAGCAGGACGTTCCCCCGGTGCCGGCGGTAGCACAACAGATGGAGCGGTTGGGTGCCCGCGAACACGCCACCTTCGGAGGGAGCGTCACCGCGCAGACGCCGGGTCTCATGGCTCGCGTACTGGTCCGCTCGGGCAAGGCCGGTGACTTCCGCAACCCGGAGCGGATACAGAGCTGGGCCCACCACATCAGCGCCGAGCTCGCCACACTCCCGTGAGCGGCTCGGCACGGCCCACACACCCGGAGGCACGACATGCCTGAGGCGCATTCGGCGGAGGGCCGCCCGCGCCGGTTGTTCGGTCGGCGCTCCAACGAACTGCGTCGCGCCGCCGATCGCGCACGTGGTCGCTGGCTCGCTGCCCTCAGAGTTCTCCCGCTCGTCGCAGTCCTCTGCGGCATCGCCATCGCGATGGTGGTGTGGAACGCCGAGCAGCGTTCCGCTCAAGCCCAGGCGCTGCACCGGCACCGGATCGAGGCGCGCACGGTCGGCCAGGCCGACCGTGCCCTTCCCGTACGGTTCAACGGACCGCAGGTGGCGACTGCGCGGGCCACCTGGGAGTACCCGCCCTCCCAGCGGCACGTCGACACGGTTGTGGTTACGGCAGGTACGCCAGCCGGCGGGAAGGTCCTGGTCTGGGTCGACGACACGGGACAGCAGGCTGCCGGGCCCCGGCCCGACGCCGAAGTGGCCACCACTGCGGTCGCGGCCGGCGCCGCTGCCTTCGGAGTGCTCGTGCTCGGCGGCGGCACAGCCGTCTGGAGCGGGCTCCGCCGCGTCGAGAGAAGCAGCCTTGCCGCCTGGGGACGGGACTGGGAAACGCGTGGAGCCGATCTGGTCCGGTCGCTTGCGCAGGGCACCCGGCAACGAGGACGGATGAGGCCCCCTCACCCGTGTGACCCCCCCCGGCCAACGCCGCGGCCACACTGGGGGCGACGACTGGTTCACATCGGCTTCGTGAGTATCCCCCCGTGGGTGGTGGCTTCCGATCCGTACGTGCGCCTCAGTCATGGGCGATGACGGCGACAGGCGAGACCGAGTGGTGCATCACGGCATGGGCGATGGGGCCGATGCGGGTGCCGAACGCGGAGGGGCGGATGCGGCGACCTACGACGACGAGGGCGGCTGCGGAGGCCGCGTCGAGGATCTGAAGCGCGGACTGGCCGATCGTGACCCTGCGGTCGATCTTCACCGAGGGGTACCTCTCCTGCCACGGGCTCATCAGCTGGTCCAACGTGCCGGTGATGCCTCGGACCATCTCCTGCTGAATGCCCGGGTCGAGGGCCGGCGCGTAGCTGAGGATGGGGGGCGGCGACCAACCGTGGACGACCACGAGCGGACAACGCCGCAGCGAGGCCTCCTCGAAGGCGAAGGAGAGGAGCCGGTCGCAGGACTGGTGGACGTCGACACCGGCCACCACGGGCCCGCGGTCGCGGGTACCGTCGGGCGGTTCGCCGGTGTGGTCTACCGACCGGACCAGGACGACGGGGCGCTCGCTCTGGGCGATGGTCGTCGAGCCGGTGGATCCGATGAGGAACCCGGCGACGCTGCCGAGCGCGCGGGAGCCGAGAACGAGCATGACCGACTCCTCGGCGGCCTGCGCGAGCGCCACGGAAGGCAGCCCGCCGCCCACCTGGCGGGTGTCCACCGTCAAGGACGGGTGTGCGCGACGCACCTCCTCGGCGGTCTCCTGCAACACGCCCTGCGCCCAGCGTCGACGTTCGTCGGTGGTCGCGACGGGGAGGGGCGGATTCTCCAGCCACTCCTGCGCGTGTACCAGGTCCAGGCGGGCGCCGTGGAGCTCGGCCTCCCGTGCCGCCCAACGGGCCGCGGCCGTTCCCTGAGGAGACCCGTCAAGGCCGACGGTCACTCGGTTCGCCATGGTCCCCATCTCCTCGTGAGATGTGTGGTCTCCCGTTCACTCCACAGTGGCCGCTGGCGGACTGGGCTTGAAGGGCCGGACGGCCCCCAGTCGGCCCGACCGGCACCTGTCGGGGGTGGCCCGCCGTCCGCACGCCCGTCGGGCTCCTGTTCTCGTCGGCTGCTCGGGCGCAGGAGACGCACGTGCAACGTCCGCCGGCTGCCGTGGCCGTCGGGTGCCGCACCGACGAGCAGGGTGCTGTGACGGGGCCCAGACTGAAAACGGGGTACCGGCGTGAGGAGTAGCCATGACCACCGCACGGGACATCATGCACAGCGGCGCCAGTTGCGTTCAGGAGACCGAGACGCTCATGGACGCGGCTCGGCGGATGAGCGAACTGGATGTGGGCGCACTGCCGATCTGTGGACCCGACGACCGTCTGCACGGCATCATCACCGACCGTGACATCGTCCTGAAGTGTCTGGCCAAGGGCAAGGATCCGCACCACATGACGGCCGGCCAGCTGGCGCAGGGCAAGCCCGTCACGGTCGACGCGGACGTGGACGCCGGCCAGGTGTTGCGCACGATGGAGGATCACCGGATCCGGCGCGTCCCGGTCATCGCCGACCACCGCCTCGTCGGGATGATCAGCGAGGCGGATCTTGCCCGGCACCTGTCCGAGGAGCAGGTGGGCCACTTCGTGGAGAAGATCTGTGCGCGTCGGTGAGCCAGGTGCCCCGACGTTGCGGGTCTATGTGTGCGCGATGACGGCGACGGGGGCCTGGGCGTGATGGAGGACCGCGTGGGTGACCGGTCCGATGTGTGTGCCGAGCGAGGAAGACCGAATGCGTCGGCCCATGACGAGGAGACCTGCTGCGGAGCCGATGTCCAGCAGTTCGGTGGCGGCGTGCCCGATGCTGGCCCGTCCAGTGACCTCGACGGCCGGGTACTTGTCCCGCCAGGGCCCAAGGACCTCCTCCAGGGCAGCCTTCGTGCTCATTTCGAGCTGAGCGCGAACGCGCGGATCGAACCCCGCTCCGTATCCCATCAGCGGCGGTGTCGAGCAGGCGTGCAGGACGTGGAGGGGGCGCGAGCGCAGCGCCGCTTCCTCGAACGCGAAGGCCAGTAGCGCGTCACAGGGCTGACCGATGTCGACGCCCACCACCACGTCGCGGGCCGCGTGCCGGCTGTCGGGGTGCGGCGCCGCACCCTCGCTCGCCCGCACCATGACCACCGGACGTTCGGTCGCCTGGATGACCGCCAGGCCGACGGATCCGAGAACGTACCCCGTGAGGGGGGACCGGCCCCGAGAGCCGAGGACGATCATGGCCGCGCCGGCTGCGACGCTGGCGAGTACGGCGGCCGGCTTGCCGTCGAACGAGCGCGTGTCCACGTCCAGTTCGCGGTAGTTCGCGCGCAGCTCCGTTGCAGCTTCGTCTAGTACCGTCTGCGCCCAGTGGCGGCGCACGTCGGTCGTGGGGACGGGGATGTCGGCGGGGGACGACCACTGCTCGGCATGGACGAGGTGGAGCGCCATGCCGCGCAGCAAGGCCTCCCGAGCGGCCCAGTGGGCTGCCGCGAGGCCTTCGGCGGATCCGTCGAGGCCGACGATGATTCGATCGCTCATGATGGCTTTCCTCGGGGTGATCGGGGATGAAAGGGGCTCGTGCTGCGGATGCGGTTCCGCTCCGCCTCGGTCGAGGCAGCGCGGGTGGTAAGCCGGTTGCGGGCCTTGAGAGTTCTCAAGGTGGCGGCAGGCGGAGGCGGAACGCGCAGCTCAGTTCCACCGGACTGTCAGGCCGCGCTTGTGTCGTCCACGGCGTACCCGAGGCGTTGGGTGACGCAGACCACGCCGTCCACGGTGCGGCAGAGCCGTTCGATCAACGGGATGAGACTCTTGAAGTCGACGGTTCCGTGGAGTTCGACCTGGCCGTCGGTGACCTCCACGGTGATGGCCGCGGGGCTCTGGCGCAGGCCGAGGTCGAGGACGTCACCCATGATCTCCTGGCGGATGTCCTCATCCTCCCGGAGGAAGATCCGCAGGAGGTCCCGGCGGCTGACGATGCCGATCAGTGCGTCCGAATCGTCCACGACCAGGAGCCGTTTGACCCCTTGGGTATCCATCAAGCGGGCTGCTTCAGCGACGGTCCAGTCCGGTCTGGCGCACACCGGAGGGGAGGACATCAGCTCTTCGGCGCGAGTACCGGAAGCCTTGCCCTCCTCCCAGGCCTCCCGCTCGGGCAGCGACCGGAAGTAGTCCCCTTGGGCTGCTGACTTGGGCAGCAGGTCACGTTCGGAGATCACCCCGATCGGGTGGCCGTCATGGTCGACGACCGCGACGGCCGAAACCTGATGCTCCGCCAGCGTCCGTGCGATCTCCTTGAACTGCGCGCTGTAGGGGACGGTGACGACCTCACGGGTCATCAGCTCCCTTATTTCTCGATGCCTCATGTCCTTCTCCTGAACTTTTCCTCGGTGACAGTGCGGGAGCCGAACGACACGTCGTCCTGCTCGAAGTCGAGTCGGTCGATCACGTCGACGACCCCGTCGACGCTCTGACAGAGGCGCAGTACGACGGGAACCAGGCTGCGCCGGCTCACGGTGCCGCTGAGCGTCACGAGCCCGTCAGCCACCTCGACGGTCAGCGAGGAAGGGCGCAGGCCGAGGGTGCGCGTCAGCACGTCTTCGAGGATCTCCTCCTGGATCGCACGGTCCCTGCGGAGGAAGAGCTGCAACAGGTCGCCGCGGCTCAGGACGCCGACCAGACGGTCAGCGGCGTCCACCACGGGCAGCCTCTTGACCTGTGCCTTGCGCATCACGCGCGCTGCCCGCACGACGCTCCACTCGCGACGGGCGGTGACCGCCGGGCTGGTCATGAGGTCAGCGGCGGTGTTCGTGCCACTGCCGGCGAGGGGCCGGTGCAGCAGGTCCGCTTCGGAGACGACACCCACCGGTCGTCCGGCTTCGTCCAGCACCGGCACGGCGGAGATGTCGAACTCCTTGAGCAGCCGGGCGATCTCCTTGAAGGAGGTGCCGCGCTGGACGCTGACTGCGGAGGGTGTCATCAGGTCGGCGACACTGTGGTGCCTCATCTTCGGCCCCCTCGTGCGATCTCCCGGGCCGGGGTTCTGCGGCCTGCCGAGGCGACGGCGTCGGTCATGACACCGTTGGCGGTGCACATGCTTCACCTCTTCTGCGCAGCGGCTCGTGAAGGCGTTGGGCGCCGGCCCGGGCGCCCGCTGCGGGAGGGGTGGCGGGGCCGTTCCCGCACTGTTGCCCGGGCGCCGAGCGTGCTTTGATGTAGGTGACGGGAAGAGTCCCTGATGAGGATGCGGAGAAGCGGCCTGAGCCGTGCACCGCACAATCGGGATCCGCGAGAAGCGGGTAGCGGGCTCTTTCCGTCTCCTGGCGTGGGGGTTCAATGCGCGGCACGGTGCGGGTGGGGGGCCGTAGCGAGGTCGTCGACGGCGAATTCGAGGGCCTGGTCGACGCTGACGACTCCGTCCACCGACTGGCACAGTCGTTCCACAAGCCCGATGGTGGACCGCTCCTCGACCTGGCCGCTCAACGAGACGACGCCCTCGTGCACGGTCACCGTAACGCCGCTCGGATTGATCCTGAGCGTGCGCCCCAGGACGTCGTCGACGATTTCGTCGCGTATGGCGTCATCACGGCGGAGCATGGGGCGCAGCAGGTCGGAGCGGCTGACGATGCCCACCAGAGCGCCGGTCTCGTCGACCACCGGTAGTCGTTTGACACCCCTCTCGTGCTGGAAGCGCGCCGTCTCGACGATGCTCCACTCCGGCCGCGCGGTCAGGACGGGGCCGGACATCAAGTCGCCGGCCGTGCGGGCGTCCATCGCGGCTTCGTCCAGGGGCGTCGCGGTGTGCAGCAGGTCGCGCCCTTCGGTATCGGGCAGGCTGGCCTGTCGGCGTAGCAGGTCCGCTTCGGAGACTATGCCGATCGGGTGGCGCCGGGCGTCCACGACGGGCAGCGCCGAGACCCCGTTGTGGTCGAGGCCCCAGGCAACGGCCTTCAGCGACGCCTCAGGAGGGACCGTGGCCACGTCCCTGGTCATGACATCTGCGACGGTGCGATGAGACATGGTCCGATCTCCCTTGGGGCGTGGCGTCAGTCGTGGGTGACGACCGCTACGGGCGCGGCGGCGTGGTGCAGGACCGCATGGGTCACCGGCCCCAGATGGGCTCCGAGCGGGGAACGGCGCAGACGCCGCCCCACCACGACCAGGTCCGCGCCCATCGAGGCCCGGATGAGTTGCTGGCCCGCGTGCCCGGTGAAGGCCTGGTGGGTAACGCTCAGGTCAGGGAACTTGTGGCGCCACGGCAGGAGTACCTCGTCCAGCATCTGTGTGACGTTCCGGCCGACCTCCCGCTCGTCTTCAGGGTCGAAGAAGGGGGCGTACTGGTACATGGAGGGCATTTTCCAGCCGTGGACCGCGCGCAGGGCGCATCCCCGACGGGTGGCCTCCTCGAAGGCGAACGCCAGGACCTTGTCGGCCGCCTCGTGGATGTCGACGCCGACGACGATCTCCTTGTACGGCGCGGGCTCGGCGTGCTCGGCGGCGTCCGTTGCCCGTACCAGAACCACCGGTGTCTCGACGGCGGCGAGCGTCGACATGCTCACCGAGCCCATGAGGAAGCCGACGAGGCCGCCCACCCCGCGGGAGCCCAGAACCAGCAGTCCGGCGTCGGCCGCCTCCGCGGCCAGTGCCGCCGCAGGCCGGCCGGCCAGGCATCGCGTGGAGATCTCCAGCTCCGGGTGCAGGGACCGTATGTCCTCCCGGGCCTCGGTGAGGGTCTCGTCCGCCCACCGGTCGGCGCCCTCGTGGCTCACCCGCGGGACCGCAGGGCTCAGCGGCCAGTCGACGGCGTGCACCAGGCGCAGCGGAACCCCTCGCAGGGCAGCCTCACGGGCGCCCCAGCGGGCCGCGGCCCGGCTCTCCGGGGAGCCGTCGACGCCGACGCTCACATGGTGCTTCACGGTAAGTTCCTCCTTGGTTGGCCCAGGACTGCTGTCCGGTTCCAAGGTTGGTTCCCGATGCATCGATCGAGGAGGGGCCAAGTGGCCCCATATGGGTCCGACCAGCCCTGTTGCCGCGTCACCTGGCCGTGTGGCCCCCACCCCCCCCGTGACGGTCACCGGGATGTTGACCGGTCACTGCGCTCTGACGTGGTGGATCCGGGGTCGTCAACGCGGGAAGACAGGCGGGGGAGCACGGCGACCACTCCGTCGAGTTGGCTGACGAGGTGGATCAGGACGCGGACCTGCCCGGGCCCCTCTACCTCGCCCTCCAGTGTGACCACACCGTCGAGCACATGCACGGACACTGCTTCCGTAGGCGCCTCCACGACGTCCACGAGCACGTCCTCGACCTGCCGCCGAATCTCCGCATCCGGCCGCAGGAAGACCCCGAGGAGGTCACGGCGGGTGACGATGCCGACCAGACGGCTGACGTCGTCCACCACCGGCAGGCGTTCCACACCCCTGCGTGCCATCAGGCGGGCGGCGGCTGCCGCTGTCTCGTCGACGCCGACCGTCACCGCCGGCGCCGACATGATCTCGCCCGCTGTCATGACCTCGCCGGCGGTGACCACCACGTTGGACGGGCCTTCGGCCGTGCTGCCGCCGGCACCGGGGGGAACGGCCGTCAGGGGATGCTCGGCGACCTCCCGGCCGATCAGGTCGCTCTCGGAGACGACGCCCAGGACCCGGTCCCCGTCGTCGAGAACCGGTAGACCGCTGACGTCGTGCTGGGCGAGCAGCTTGGCGACATCCTTGAATGGAGTGGAGGTGATGACCGAGACGACCTCGTCGGTCATCAGGTCTCCCACCTTGATGCGTTTCACGGGGACACCTCCTGCCGGGGCGGTGGTCACACTCGTGCGAGCGGGCCGAAGGCCGCCCCGGAACCCACGATCCGCCGGTTCGCCGGGAGAGGAGGAGGGCCGAACGGTCCGCAGCCGGGACCGGTCGGACCTGCGTCGTGCCCGCCGGGTGCGAGTCGGACACCAGGGGGACCTTCGGCCCCCTACGGGGTACCTGAGAGGCCCTCTCGGCGGCCAAGTGGGCGGTGCCAGCCTGAGAACGTCCGGTGGGCGGCTATCGGCAGTACTTCCAGGAGGAAGCATGGAGGGCACAACGAGCAGCTTGGAACTCGGCTCCGTCATCGTCGGGGTCGATGGTTCGGCTTCGGCCCGTCGGGCAGTGTTGTGGGCGGCGCAGGAGGCCGTCCGCCGAGGCCGGCCACTGCACGTCGTGTACGGGGCGGACACGGACGGTCGGGCCCTGTACGCCTCGGCGCAGAGCATCGAAGGGGTCCGGGTGGCCGGCCGGGAGTTGCTGGACCTCACAGCCAGGACTGTGAAGGAACGTTTCCCCGGACTGCGGGTCGACACCGAGTTCAGCCGCAGCGGGCCCGTCGAGAGCCTCCACCGGTCCGCCGGACTGCACGGCACGATCGTGGTGGGCAGCCGCGGGATCGGCGGGTTCGGATCGCTGATGCTCGGCTCGGTCGGGCTGAAGGTCGCCGCGGGTGCGAGGACCTCCGTCGTCATCGTCAGGGGCGCCGAGGAGAGCGCCGAGACGGGCGTGGTGCTCGCTGCCATCCGTGACGAACACGACCTGCCGTGCGCTCGCTACGCCGCGCGCGAAGCCGAACTCCGAAAGAGCTCGCTTCGGCTGCTGCACGTGTGGAACATCCTGCAGTCCGTCGGCGAGGTCGTCACCCTGCTCGACGACGTGGAGGAGATCGCCAGCCAGCACGTCCACCATCTGAACGCGGTGGCGCACCGGATCCGTGAGGAGTTCCCGGACCTGAGCGTGCAGGCAGACGCCGAGAAGAGCGTGTCCGTGGCCGGGATCCTCGTAGAAGCCACCCAACACGCGGACTTGCTGGTGATGGGTGGTCGCCGGTCGCCGGGCTACCTGGGCCCCACCCTCGGGCGCGTCACGCACACCCTGGTCCACCACGCACACTGCCCCGTGCAGCTCGTTCCGCGCCATCACCACGAGCACGGGAGGCAGTCGTGACGAGCGCCCGCGAACGACACGAGATCGTCGTCGGCATCGACCCGGCCAGAGACTGGCGTCTGCCGGTCGCTTGGGCGGTGGACGAGGCCGAGCGGCGCCGGCTCGCGTTGCGGCTCGTCGCCGCCGTACCACCCGGACACGGCACACCGCACGCCGACGACACCCGCCGAAGCAACGCCCGGCACCAGGCGGCGTCGAAAGCCCTCGATGCCGCCGCAGCCTGGAGCCGGGAGCGACACCAGCAGGCCGACCCGGTCACGGAAGTGGTCGACGGTTTCCCCGCGCCGATCGTAGCGCGACTGTCCGAACGAGCCCGCATGATCGTCCTCGGCTCCCGTCACCTGAGCCGTACCTCGGAGTTCTTCAGCGCGGGCTCCCTGGTGGTTCCCGTCAGCGCACAGGCTCGGTGTCCCGTCGTCGTCGTGGCGGAAGCCGAGCACGTCACGCAACAGCCGCCCTACCTGGTCGTGGGCATCGACGGGAGCGAATCGGCCAAGGCGGCGCTGGCCCTGGCGTTGGAAGAGGCCGATCTCAGAGGCGCCGCGTTGCGCGCCGTCTCGGTGTGGCAGCCACCGCTGTTCCCGTTCCGCGACGAGGAGGCCGAACTACAGGCGCAACGACGGATGCTGTCCGAAACGACGGCCGGTTGGTCGCAGAAGTACCCCGACGTCACATTGACGCACGAGGTTCTGAGCGGACACCCGGTGGAGGAGCTCGCCGGCGCCGCCGAGCACGCGCTGGCCGTGGTCGTAGGCCGTCGGGGCCGCGGCGGATACACCGGCATGCGGCTCGGGTCCGTGGTCCACGGGCTGTTGCACCGGGCGCACTGCCCGGTGATCACGGTTCCTGAGGTGTGAGAGTGACGTGACGCAGCCCGCCCCCCAGCGGTTGACCGTCCCCTCAACGCCGCGAGAGGGGCTGACGGAGAGCGAGGCCGCCGCCCGGCTCGCGGAACACGGCCGCAACGAAGTCGCGGCCGGCCAGGCCGTGCCGCTGTACGCCAGGGTGCTCGCACAGTTGCGGGACGCGTTGATCCTGGTCCTGTTGGGTGCCGTGGCGCTGACCCTCGCGATCGGAGATCATGCCGACGCCGTGGTGATCGCGCTGGTGATCGTGGTGAACACCTCGGTCGGCGTGGCCCAGGAGATCAGGGCTGACAACGCGGTGACCGCGCTGTCAGCCATGTCCGCGCCCCGTGCCCGGGTGCTACGCGGTCGCGCCCCACAGGAGATACCAGCCGTGTCCGTCGTCCCCGGCGACGTGCTTCTCCTCGGCGAAGGGGACATCGTCGCCGCCGACGCCGAACTGGCCGAAGCCTCGGCACTGCTGGTCGACGAGTCCATGCTGACCGGCGAATCCGTACCCGTGGACAAGGACGCCGGCGCGCGGCTGAGTGCCGGCACCATCGTCGTGCGCGGAAGGGGCGTGGCAACGGTGACGGCCACCGGAGCCGACAGCGCCCTCGGCCGCATCGCGGCCCTCCTCGACAACAAACGCGAACCAACCCCCCTCCAGCGCCGCCTCGGATCCCTCGGCCGCGTCCTCGCCGTGGTCACTCTCGCCCTCTGCCTGATCGTCTTTGTCCTGGGCCTGCTGCGAGGGCTGCCGGCCGGCACCATGGCGGTGACGGCGATCAGCTTGGCGGTGGCGGCGGTTCCCGAATCCCTCCCGGCCGTGGTCACCTTGGCCCTGGCGTTGGGCGCGCGGCGCATGGTGGACCGTCACGCCCTGGTGAGACGGCTGCCCGCCGTGGAATCGCTGGGCTCGGTGACGGTGCTGGCCACCGACAAGACCGGCACTCTCACGGAGGGGCGCATGGTGGTCCAGCACGTGTGGACCCCGCGCGGCACCGTCGACTTCTTCGGCGCCGGGTACGAGCCAGAAGGCGACGTATGCGTCGATGACAGGCCGCCGAGCGTCGAAGAACTCGATCTGGCTCGAATGCTGTTGACCGCGGCTGCCCTCTGCAACGACGCGGGGCTGCGACCACCGCAGCCCGGGTCGCAGGAGGAGAGCCGCTGGAGCGCGGTCGGAGATCCGATGGAGGCCGCACTGCTGGTGGCGGCCATCAAGGCCGGCTGCCCGGACCTGGCCAGCCTCCAGCGGGGACACCCCAGAATCGGCGAGGCTCCCTTCGACAGTCTGCGCAAGCGGATGACCACCCTGCACACCACGCCCTCGGGCCAGGTGCTCGTGTGCGTCAAGGGGGCACCGGAGGTGGTACTGGACGCCGCAGTCCTCGGCGAAGGAACCGATCTGCTCCGCGGCGCCCGGCAGGAGGCGGCACGGCTGGCCGCCCACGGATACCGGGTCCTGGCGGTCGCCTCGGGCACCCGGGACGACGCCCCGCCCGATGCCGCCGACGCGGAATCGGGGCTGCGCCTGCTCGGCCTGGTCGCGATGAGCGACCCGCCCAAGCCCCATGCGGCCGCAACCCTCGCCGCCTGTCGCGCCGCGGGCATCACCCCGGTGCTCATCACCGGCGACCACCCCGCCACGGCACGGGCGATCGCCACCCGGGTCGGCCTGTTGGGCGAGGAGCAAGGGGAGCAGCACGTCGTCACCGGCTCGGACGTCACCGCCGGGCGGGTCTGCGACCTCACCGCCGTCCAGGTGTTCGCCCGCACGACCCCGCAGCAGAAACTGGACATCGTGCAGGCTTGGCGTTCACGCGGCGAGATCACCGCGATGACGGGAGACGGGGTCAACGACGGCCCGGCCCTCCGGCGGGCGGACATCGGCGTGGCCATGGGGCGACGCGGTACCGAGGTCGCCCGGCAGGCCGCCGATCTGGTCCTCACCGATGACGAGCTGTCCACCGTGGTCGTCGCCGTGGAGGAAGGCAGGCGCGTCTACGACAACATCCGCCGCTTCCTCGTCTACGGACTCGCCGGCGGTGCGGCGGAGATCCTCGTGATGCTGGTCGGCCCCCTCCTGGGACTCGCCCTGCCGCTGCGGGCGGGTCAGATCCTGTGGATCAATCTCCTCACCCACGGACTGACCGGTGTGGCCATGGGAGCCGAACCGGTTGCGCCCGGGGCGATGCGCCGGCCCTCCCGGCCACCGGGGCAGCAGATCCTCGGTGGCGGAGCCTGGCAGAGGCTGCTCCTCCTGGCGGCGGTGGTCACGGCGTCGAGCCTCGGCGCCGGGGTCGTGGCACGCAACTGGGGCCTGCCCTGGCAAAGCGTGATCTTCCTCGCGCTGCTGGCCGGCCAACTCGGTGTGGTGCTGGGGCTGCGCACCCGCCTGCTGACCCGCCAGAACCTCTTCCTGCCAGCGGCCGTGTCAGCGTCGGCCCTGCTCGCCGTGGTCGCGCTCTACGCCCCCTTCCTCCGGGCCGTGCTGGAGACCGAACCGGTCGGCTGGAGTGGTGCGGCGCTCACGGCAGCGGGCGCCATGACGGGATTCGCCGCGGCCCGGCTCACGAGGTCCGCGTCCGACAAGGAGGAGCGATGAGTACGCACGAGGGCGTGGGTGGAATCCACGCGCACCTGGGCGACCAACTCGTGGTGGGAGGCCCGACGGTCGGGAAACCCGGCCGCGACGGCGAAGTGGTCGGCCTGCACCACGACGACGGGACCCCGCCGTACGACGTCCGGTGGTCCGACACGGGGAGGACCACACTCTTCTTCCCCGGCCCAGATGCCCATGTGCGGCACTTGGGCGACGTCGAGGGGCGACCGGCCGGCCACCGTGGGCAGCGGCCCGCCGAGTCCTCGGGTCGGGACGGCGGCGGCGCGTAGCGGCTGCGGGCGCCGGCGGTCCGCCACCGTGGCGCTCCGCCGTGTGCGCGGGTGACGGCGAGGGGTTCGGCCGGGGTAGACCGCCCATCACCGTCCTGGGAGGTCGTGGCATGCGGCGGGGCCGGGCCCGACCTGCCCCGCCGCATGCCACGGTCTGCTGAACCTGCTGACGCGTTCGTGGCGGGGCGTGAGGGCACGGGCCCGGTCAGGAGAGCCCGGACATCTGCCTCAGGTGGCCGTTCCCGCCGGCCCCTCGCGCTCTACCCGCACGTCCACGACCCCTTCCACGGCACGGACAGCGCCGGCGATCAGCGGTGCCAAGGCCCGGTCCTGGGGACCGCCCCGCAAGGTCACGACACCGTCCTGGACCGCGCAGTCCATGCCCGACGGGAGAGCTGGATCTGCGAGGACGGCCAAGCGGACCTCTTCCTCGATCTCCTCGTCGGGCCGCAGGAACACCTTCAGCAGATCGCTGCGGCTGACGACACCCTCCAGCATGCCGATATCGTTCACCACCGGAAGCCGCTTGACGCCTCGGTGGGCCATGACGCGGGCGGCCTCTGCGATCGTCGAATCGGGGTGCACGGTGACCGCGGGGCTGGACATCAGCTCCTCGGCGAGCACCGCTGCCGCCTTCGACGCCTCGGTCATCTCTTCCGGAACTCTCGGTCCACCCCGGCGGTACTCCTCCTTGGGCAGCAGATCCGCTTCGGAGACGACGCCCACCACCCGGCCCTCACCTTCGAGGACCGGCAGCGCGCTCACCTTCCACTGCTGCATCAGCTCGACGATCTCCTTGTACGAGGCCTCGCGGCCGATGGCGACGGCGGTTTGAGTCATGACGTCGCTGACGGTGTACTGGGATGCGGCCACGGCCAACTTCCTGACGTGAGTCTCTTGACGGTGAGGATCGATCCCGATCACAGGGGGTTGCCAGCGCCGGTGGCGGCGTAGAGGTCAAGGAGGCGGCTGCGGGCGGCCACGAGCCGGTCGGCGAGGACCTGGCCCACCCAGTGCCCCATGACGGAACCGAATCTCGTGTCGGCGTCCATCATTCTCCGCACGGCCATGGCGTCGAACTCGTGGGCCCGCACGGGGCTCATCGCCTCCGCGCCGAACTGCCAGACGTAGGGAGGGAACAACCACGACCAGCCGACCAGCTCGCCGGAGCCGAGCTTCTCGATCATTGCGGGCGACCGGCCGGGCACGTGGACGTCGAGGCCGACCGTGCCGGATCGCACGATCCAGAAGCGGTCAGCTCGGCCTCCCTCATCGAAGATGCGCGCGCCGACGGGGAAGCCGACCTCGCGAGCGGTGTCCGTCAGACGGGCGCGGTACTCCGAAGGAAGAGCGGCTGCTATCCGGGTGGGGGAAGGTGTGCTCATGGCGGTCTCCGTTCCGGTCCGCCTCCAGTTTGGGGCAATCACACAACCGCGGGGATGGGCCGATCGGCCCAGGTGGTGGCCCCACCGGCCTATGACCCGACGACGTCGGGCGGTGGACAGTGTGTACAAGCGGGACCTGTCCTCGCCGGTCGAACCCGGTCACCCACAAAGGAGCGTGCACGATGTTCTGGCCCCACCAAGGCATGGGCGCGTGGAGCTGGGTGGCCATGTCGTTCACCCTGGTCCTCGTGGTGGCCCTGGCCACCGCCGTCGTCTGTCTGTTCCTGCGCAACGCCGACCGTCTCGCGGGCCCGACAGGGCCCAGGGCGACCCCGTCCGCCAGGCAGCTGCTCGCGCAGAGGCTCGCCCGGGGCGAGATCGACGAAGAGGAGTTCGAGCGGCTCTTGATGGTGCTCCGCAAGCACGAGCCGGGTCGAAGCGGGTCCGGAGTCGGGGACGGCTGAACTCGCCCCTACTGTCGCGGCGCGACGAGGCGGCAGTCACGGATCGCTTCGGCAGTCACGGATCGCTTCGGCAACCCGGAAGAGGGAGGCTGAGCAAGGGACGCGGATGATGGACCAGGAAGCGAGGCGAGGGACGGCTCCCGGCAATGCATCCGGGGCGGGGAACCCGCGCATGAAGCCGTTGGGCCGCGGTGAGGCCTTGCGTCTGCTCGCCACGGTGTCGCTCGGGCGCATCGTCTTCACCCAGCACGCCCTCCCGGCTGTGCGACCGGTCAGTCATCTCGTGGACGGGGAGGACATCGTCGTGCGACTCCAGGACGGCGGAGCGCTCGCCTCCTTGACGGCGACGCCCGACGCGCCCAGCATCGTCGTCGCCTACGAGGCGGACACCATCGACCCCGAGACCCACCTCGGCTGGAGCGTGGTGGTCACCGGCTACGTTTCGGTGGTCGCCGAAGAGGAGGGGAGGGACCCCTACGCGACGCTGCTGCTGCCGTGGGTACGTCATGCTGCGACCAGGGCCCTGCGCATCAGGCCCGACCTGGTCACTGGCTTCTTGCTCGTCCTGCCGGAGCAGCCACCCCCGGCGCCCCCGTTATGTTTTCTGCGGTTCCGCAATGGGGCCGCTGGCCTCTGGGCCCGGCATGGCTGTGTCCCCCTGTCGATGGCATGACCTGGGGGGTG